>JAUXXY010000100.1 GCA_030684735.1 Bacteroidales bacterium
CCAAACCCTGACGGGGTTGTGGTTGTGGTTGACGGGGTTGTGGTTGTAGTTGACGGGGTTGGTTGGATAGTTTTCAGAATGCAAATGTGAACGGGGATGGAACAGTTAATGTGCTGGATGTGATTGGCACCATTAATATTATTATGGCTGGAGGAAAGTAAGAGCATATACCGGGAAACTGTATTCCCCACTACCTGCGAAAAAATATTTATTAAATTTCACACCGTAATATGCATATTTTTATTATTTTTGCACAAATAGATGTGCAATGTTAGAACTTCTTAGCTCTTCAGAATTGTTAATACAACGTGTCCCGATGGGATTTAAAAGGCATCTGGCCTACAGCATCGATTGGAATAACCGGCTTATTGGTATCAAAGGAGCTCGTGGAACCGGAAAAACCACCCTCCTGCTTCAATGGCTCCATGAAAAAAAATTACCTGTATCGAAAGCGGCCTATTTTTCGCTTGACGATTTGTACTTTCTCTCCAATACGCTGGTTGATACTGCTCAAACATTCTATCAGCAAGGGGGGCAGATATTGGCGCTCGACGAGGTACACAAATATCCGCTGTGGGCCAGGGAAATCAAAATTATTTACGACCGTTTCGCCGACCTGCAAATCGTTTTCACGGGTTCATCCATTATAGATATCGCCAGGCAGGAAGCCGACCTGAGCCGCAGGGCAATGATGTATGAATTACATGGCCTTTCCTATCGGGAATACCTTGTTATGCATGGCATAATTGCCCTAAATGCCCTCCCGCTCGAAAGGATACTGAACACCGATGAACCGATCCGACACCTTTTCGCGGCGCAATTTCGTCCGCTTGCCCACTTTAACGACTACCTTCAGTTTGGTTATTATCCGTTTTCGATGGAGGACAAAGCCGGATATCACCAGCGCTTGCAACAAATGGTGAGGTTAATTGTGGAATATGATATGGCCGAAATCAAAGGGTTCGATATCCGTAATGCTAAAAAGATGCTGCAGCTCCTTTATATCATCGCTCAACAAGTACCCTTTAAACCAAATTTGCTGAAGCTCTCCGAAAAAAGCGGCATCCACAGGAATTCGATTGGCAATTATCTTTATTTTCTTGAAGAGGCACGTTTGATCAGGTTGTTGCATCCATCGGGCATCAGCGTAGCCATTTTACAAAAGCCGGAAAAAATATTTATCAACAATACCAACCTGATGTTTGCAATGACCCTGGGGAGCCCGATCCTGGGCACACTGCGCGAAACCTTTATTTACAGACAATAGCATGAACACCATAAGGTTACCCAGCCTCGGGCCGGTGATTTTGAGTTAGATGGAAAATATATCCTGGAAGTCGGCGGAAAGAAAAAAAGCATCAAACAAATTACCGGCAACCCAGGAGCTTATGTTGTGAAGGACGACATTGAGTTTCCTGTATCAAATGCCATTCCCTTATGGCTTTTTGGGTTTCTTTATTAGCAGGTTCGGTGAGAATAAACAGTTTCCCGCAGATTAACGCATCATTAATAAACCTGCACTCATCCGCGTTGAAACTGTATTCCCCACCCCTCTATAATTGAGGATTAACCCCGTCAGGGTTCAAAACCCTGACGGGGTTGGGCTTGTTATCAATATGTTAGCGGATATTGTGAAAACGGACGACAACTTTACGAAAAAAATATATCTTTGAAAAAATTTTTAACAAGTGGACATTGCAATTTCTAAAAATGGAGTTCCTATACGACTGACAAGTGAGCGGTGGCAACACATTACAATGGGACATCCAGAAATTGCGGACTACTATTATGACATACTTGAAACCATTGAAAACCCTGACATCATTTATGAAGGAAACAATGACGCAAAAATTGCTGTTAGGAAGTTTCAGGAAAATTTTACTAAATTTGTAATCGCAGTTTACAAAGAAACGAGTAAGGAGGACGGATTAATAATAACAGCCCATTTTTCAAACAAGGAACAAAAATTTAAAAAGAAAAAAATATTATGGAAACAGCAGAGTTAAAAGAAATTCAGACAGCATTACCATATTTCTTAAAGCACAAAACGGTTTGGTCGTCCTATGACAGTGAAGCAGATGTATTATATTTGCATTTCAAAAAACCAAATCACGCTGACAATTCTGAAATGACAGAAGACGAAATCATCGTTCGTTACGAGGACAAAGAAATTATCGGACTGACAATATTAAATGTTAGTAATAGAATAAAAAACAATCCCGATATTCATCGGGACTAACAGCACATTGCCAAAAGCGGGGCGACAGTAGTAAAATGAACAGTAGAACAATTAATAAACTTTATCGCATGTTGACAGGTGAGTGCTCCAAAAATTGATTATAAATCATATCGTCCTGAAATAAGTTAAGGTTTGAAAACCAATCCCCCTGGCCCTCCCGCCTGAGGCGGGACAGGCTCTTTTGAAAAAGGGGGATGGACGGCCTGCTGCAACCCCTTCAGGGTTCAAAACCCTGACGGGGTTGGGGTTATTGTTTTACATAGAGAGCAAAATTATACTATTTTTGTACTTCATATCGAATGAAAATGGAAAAAAGTATCATTAAGAAAATCATTCTTGAAAACCAACAGCGAATCCCAGGCATTCAGATTGTGAAAAGGGACTACGCTACGGAGCCGCATGCTAATTATATTTTCACTGGTCAGCGCAGGGCGGGGAAGACCTTTTTTGTTTTCAGTCTTATTCAGGGTATGCTAGAGCAGGGCATTGGCATTGAGTCTGTGCTTTATGTAAATTTTGAGGATGAAAGGCTGATTGGACTCGATGTTAGCGGCCTTGACATGATCCTTGAAAGCTATCGTGAGATGTTCAGCCATACTCCAGTGCTGGTTTTTGATGAAATCCAGAATATTGCGGGGTGGCAGAAATTTGCCCGACGGTTGGCAGATAGCGGGTACAGGACATACATCACCGGCAGTAACTCCGAAATGCTAAGCAGCGAAATGGCCTCAACACTTGGCGGAAGGTTCATGGTATTAGAAATTGAGTCTTTATCGTTTAGGGAGTTTCTTTTATTTCATGGAATTCATCTGGTTAACAATATGGAGTTTTCGCCCGCACGGTTTAAAGTGATGAGGTTGTTCGAAAGATATGTTGCGGAAGGCGGTTTTCCGGAACTCATCCGTTTCAGCGATAAAAAAGAATACCTCAGCAATATTTTTCAAAAGGTTTTCCTGGGCGATATTATTGCCCGCTATCAGATCAGAAATCCGTTTGCACTCCGAATGTTGATCAAGAAGCTGGCCGAAAGCACAATGGATGAGGTTTCATATAACCGGATGCGTAACATTATCGCTTCTACCGGTCTGCAGGTAGGCACAGCGACGGTAATAGAATATGTAAAACACCTCGAAGACGCATTCCTGATCAGTCCGCTCAACAATTACTCTGCAAAGATCAGTAGTCGCGAATCAAAGAAGAAATATTACTTCAGGGATAACGGCCTACTCTCCTTGTTCCTTATCGAACCGGAAGCATTTCAACTCGAAACGCTGGTTTTTAATAAGCTGCGCAAGATGTATGGCGATCACTTATTTTATCTGCGAAACGGCTTTGAAGTAGATTTTTATCTTCCCGGCGAGGCTTTGATCCAGGTGTGTTACCGTTTTCGTGAGTTTGAAACACGCAAAAGAGAGATCGCTGCGCTGGCCAGGGCGTACGAGAAAAACCCTGCAAAATGTCTTACGATCGTTACGTTCAATGACGAAGAAACCATTAATGAGGGCAACGTGACAATAGAAGTGGTTCCGGCCTGGAAATGGATACTAAGACATTCCGTTCAACAGGTCTGAACCCAATGATTTAAATCTTATGGTCATGGGTCGAATCCGCTGATCTGCCAGCCGGCGAATTGGGGTATGCGAGGCAGGAGCCTCGCCGGATAGCACCGACTGAGGCTGTCCCGCACGCTGAAAGTCCCGTCCCCCGTATGGACGGGACTTTCAGCATACGCGGTGCGGGATCAACCGAACGGGGACATCTAATCATGACTATATGATATCACCCACTAATCTCGTGGTAGAACCATTTTTTGTTAAAAAT
>JAUXXY010000210.1 GCA_030684735.1 Bacteroidales bacterium
AACCGATTCCTCAACCCTCATTTTTTCTGTCAGTTTATTGGTGGAAAGCGAGTTAATACCCGACTCGGTAATAATTTTAGCACAGTATAATAATCTTTTACTTACAAATTTAGTTTTCATTTCAGTGCGATTAGTTAATACTAACTAACTTATTGTATCTAAAAAACCCCACTTTGATCAGTGGGTTTTTCAATTATAAAAGCCTGGCTTTTACCAATGGCTTTGGTGCCTTAACCACTAAAACCTTTGCAATACTTTCGGATTCATTAAAAATACAATGAACGATATTCATTGGGCTTTCGATGAGCATATTGGGCTCTGTAACTTGTTTTTCTTCACCAATCTGAATGCTGGGCGTTCCTTCTATCACAAGGAAAAAAACATCAACCGGTGTAATATGCGGTTTCAGGTGCTCACCGGGATGCAAGGTAACTTGCAAGGCCTGGGCTTCTGGTTTATCATAAAGCAAGCGCACATCTACCTCGTGTGGATTCTCTTTTATTTGCTGTTCTCTCCAATTTATAATTTTCATAATCATTGGTTGTTAATTATCAGTGTTTTAAGTGTAGTATAAAGTTTCGTTCCTTCTTCAGTTAAGTTAAACGAGTATTCAGTATTTTGCCATTTTTTTACCAGCAATCTCAATGAGCCCATTAATATAATTGAAATATATTTAGGCTCCACATCGGTTCTGATCTCGTTGTTTTTTTGTCCTTCGGTTATCAAGTCAGTTAATATACGATCATTAAACTCCATGATATCATGGAGTTTTTTGTGAAGTATTGGTTCGTTACGAAAGATTTCTTCAGCGAATACAACCGCCACCATTGAAGGGGTCGCCGAAAACGCTTTAAAATGGCTAGTAAAAACGCCTTTCATTTTATCAAATGAGCTACCTTTTTTTCGAATCTCATTCTTTAGGACATTCTCCATGTTACTTTTAAAATATTCAAGCAATGCAAGCAGGATACTGATTTTATTGTCGTAATGACGGTAAATTGCCGGTTCGGAAATGCCAATACTGCGTGAAAGGTTCTTTATGGTTAGCCCTTGTATGCCTTGCCCGGCTATGATTTCGTGTGATGCGTGAATGATTTCGAGCTGTCTGCTGGTCAACATTTTCTTTTAAGGATTTAAGGGATTTATTTTCCCAATAATAAATTACACTGCAAAGATAGTTAATATTCACTAACTACTAAATTATTTTGCTAAAAAAATAAATATTTTTCGAACAGCGATAGTATGCGCAGTCAATCAAATAGTTAACTTTGAAACATAAATTCATACCAATCGGTTGGATGGGTTATACTCTGGGTTAATTATATTAACCTGTATGAGTCATATGGTTCATCGCTTCTTCCTGAAATTTAAAAGGTTATCACGTAATGTTCTTGAATTATATAGCTTAAAACGAGAAAACGTTATGTTAATCAGGGCTGGTATCAGCGCGTGATAAAAAGAGCTTGCCAGGTAAATATTTTCCTACTTTTGCGCCATGGCAAATAACGAAGAATCACTCAAAAAGATAATATCCCATGCCAAAGAGTATGGATTTGTTTTTCAGTCGAGCGAAATTTACGACGGGCTTAGCGCTGTGTATGATTACGGCTCCTTTGGTGTAGAGCTGAAAAAAAATATTGCAAACCATTGGTGGAAGTCAATGGTGCACTTTCACGAAAACATCGTAGGACTGGATTCGGCTATCTTTATGCACCCCACGGTGTGGAAAGCTTCGGGACATGTGGATGCTTTCAACGATCCCATGATTGACAACAAAGACTCGAAGAAGCGCTACCGAGCCGATGTACTTGTCGAAGATCATATCGTCAAAATCGAAGAAAAGATCGAAAAGGAAGTTGATAAAGCAAGCAAAAGATTTGGAGATTCTTTCGACCGCATCATGTTCCTCGAAACCAATCCACGTGTGGTTGAATACCGGAAAAAAGTTGAAGAGATAAAGAGTCGTTTGTACAAGGGGCTTGAAAACAACAAGCTGGCCGATATCAAAACTCTGATCGAAGAGCTGGAAATTGTTTGTCCTGTTTCGGGCAGCCGCAACTGGACCGAAGTGCGCCAGTTCAACCTGATGTTCTCGACCCAGATCGGTTCGCTCAGCGAAGGAACCAACACTATTTACCTGAGGCCCGAAACGGCACAGGGTATTTTTGTGAATTTCCTGAATGTACAGAAATCGGCACGTATGAAGATTCCTTTTGGGATAGCACAAATCGGCAAAGCATTCCGTAACGAGATCATAGCAAGGCAGTTTGTGTTTCGTATGCGCGAATTCGAACAAATGGAGATGCAGTTTTTTGTACGACCCGGCACCGAGATGGAGTGGTACAATTTTTGGAAACAGGAACGCATGAAATGGCATCTTTCGCTGGGATTGCCCGCCGAGAAATACCGTTTTCACGATCATGAGAAACTGGCGCATTACGCCAATGCTGCCGCAGATATTGAGTTTGAATTTCCCATCGGGTTTAAGGAATTGGAAGGCATACACTCGCGTACCGATTTCGACCTTGGTGCCCATCAGCAATATTCGGGCAAAAAGTTACAATACTTTGATCCTGAACTGAATGAAAGCTACGTGCCTTATGTGGTTGAAACTTCCATCGGTCTTGATCGAACTTTCCTTGCTGTGTTGAGCTATGCCTACGACGAACAGAAACTTGCCGATGGCAGCGAACGCGTCGTACTCCACCTCCCACCATTTCTCGCTCCTTATAAAGCTGCTGTTTTGCCCCTGGTAGCCAAAGACGGGTTGCCAGATAAGGCTCGCGAAATCATGGACTTGCTGAAGGTTGAATTTCTTTGCCAATACGAAGAAAAAGATTCGATAGGCCGTCGCTACCGTCGTCAGGATGCCATCGGTACGCCTTATTGCATCACCGTGGATCATCAAACCCTGGAAGACAATACGGTTACTATTCGCGAGCGCGACAGCATGTTGCAGGAAAGGGTTGATATCGCAACTTTGCATGATATTATAGCACGCAAGCTCCGCAATAATAAATAGCATTGTCCTAAAGGATTCGGATTAGTAGCCGATTCCATAAATTCCTGCCTTATGCGTATTGAAGGCCTG
Source organism: Bacteroidales bacterium (assembly GCA_030684735.1). Classification (GTDB taxonomy): domain Bacteria; phylum Bacteroidota; class Bacteroidia; order Bacteroidales; family JAAYJT01; genus JAAYJT01. Next base: position 3,092 of record JAUXXY010000210.1, read on the forward strand.
AAAAGATTTTTGCAAAAGATGGCCAGGTTAATTTACGGACTAAGCCTGCGATTTTTTATTGCCACAGGGATCCTGTTTTTCCTGGTACTCATTCTTTGCTTCACTTCCGGCCCGTTCTGGGTTTTTCACTGGCTGGGAACCTCCCAAAGTGGTATTCCTTCACCACCGCAATACATTGTGTTGCTTGGCGGAGGTGGTATGCCTAGCGAATCGGGGCTTATGCGTACGTTTTATGCAGCACGTTTATCAAACTATTATCCTGATGCCCAAATTATTATTGCCTTACCTGGCGATATCAACGACACCACCAGCTCGGTTTGCCAGATGAAAAAAGAATTGATACAACGTGGTGTTGCTGCAGATAAAATTTTGTTCGAACCCAAGGGACGCAACACCCGTTCGCAGGCAGTAAATATTTATGAGTCAATAGCAGCATCCCATCCAAAAGTTTCAATTACCATTGTTACGGCACCAGAACATATGTACCGGGCAGTACTCACTTTCTGCAAGGCAGGTTTTTTCAACCCAGGTGGCTTTCCGGCTTTTGAGCAGGCCATTGAAGGCGATATTACTTTTGAGGATAAAGACTTGGGAGGCAGGCAGGTGATGGTTCCCAGCATTGGCAAAAACATCAATCTACGCTACCGGTTTTGGACCCACCTTCGATATGCCGAACTGATTGTAAAAGAGGTATTTGCTATAGGGTTTTATTGGGTAAAGGGATGGGTTTGAGATTTCCGGTGGTGGATGATGACAGGGAAAGTTCTATTTAATTCAGGATACAATATTCATGATCAAAGCGGTGTCGAAATTGCGAAAACCATGATTTACGTCCTGCCGTATTCCATTAAATACCTTTTGATAAAATCATCAAATTCGCCATCCAATACGGCCTGGGCGTTGGATGTTTCGTAGCCTGTTCGCATGTCTTTAACCATTTTGTAAGGGTGTAGCACATAACTACGTATTTGCGAACCCCATTCAATTTTCTTTTTGCCGCTTTCGATTATATCCTGTGCCTCACGTTGTTTACGAAGCTCAATTTCATAGAGCTGCGATTTGAGCATTCGTATGGCTTTCTCGCGGTTTTGCAATTGCGATCGTGTTTCCTGGCATTCGATAGTTATTCCGGTGGGCGCATGACGCAGGCGTACAGCAGTTTCGACCTTATTCACATTTTGTCCGCCGGGGCCGCTCGAGCGGTAAGTCTCCCAAGAGATGTCGGCAGCATTGATTTCGATCACAATGTCGTCATCAACAATGGGATAAGCATATACGCTGGCAAATGAAGTGTGGCGCTTATGATTGGAATCGAAGGGTGATAAACGAACCAAGCGATGTACGCCATTTTCTCCTTTCAGGTAACCGAAAGCATGATCGCCCAGAAACTCAATGGCAACGGTTTTAATACCGGCCACATCGCCTTCTTGGTAGTCAATCACCGTGGTTGTATAATTGTTACGCTCTCCCCAGCGCATATACATTCGCATAAGCATCTCAGCCCAGTCCTGGCTTTCGGTGCCGCCGGCACCTGGAGCGATCTGTATAATGGCACCTAATTTGTCTTCCGGCCCACTGAGCATATTCCTGAATTCCAGGTTCTCAACCGGTTTAAGTGTTTGAGTGTATTGATTATCAAGCTCGGTTTCGGTGGCTTCGCCCAACGCGAAAAATTCGTTAATCACCACCAAGTCGTCATAAGCAGTTTGTGCGTTCTCAAAGGCGTTGGTCCAATCTTTCTTTTCCTTGATTTCTTTCAACAATGCCTCGGCCTTTTTGCTATCATCCCAAAAGCCGGTTTGATGTGTTCGTTCTTCTTCCTCCTTTATTTGTTGAACTTTCGTATCCACATCAAAGGAACCTCCTCAAGGTTTCGAGCCTTGTGCGCAAATCCTTAATCATTTCAGCTGTTACCATTATTGCCTTATTATTTGGTTCAACATTACATACACCAGTGATGCTTCATAACCTTTACTGATAGCGTGGACTGCTGTTTTATTTCTACGCACAATTCCCTGGCCACCAGTAACCTTCCACTTTTTTTCAAGGATATCCTTCAGCGATGCCTGGTATCCATCGTCATCAATCTCGCCGAAAGCCTCATGAATCATGCTTTTACTGATGCCATTCTGCAACAGCGAAGCCATTATCTTCACCCTTCCCCATCCATTCATCCTGAATTTGCCGCGACAGTAATTTTTGGCATACCGCAGCTCATCCAGAAATCCCTCGAGCTTGAGCCGTCCGATAATTTGATCGTGAATTAAAACAGGACAGTGCCATTCATTTAGCTTACGGCGTATTTCTTTTTCGCAACGATCCCTGTCACTGCAATACCGAGAGGCCTTTGCAAGGCAAACATCAAATTGCTGCCCCTCCCGAGGGGAAACTATTCCTTGTTCCACTATTAAAAATCGATCAGGTAAATATTAAAAACCAACACCGAGTTGGCTCATAGGTTATTATTCAATAATTCTTCAACAAGCGAAGGTACGGCTTTGCCCGCTGTTTCATTTAAAACTTTCAGGTTGCGAACATAGTTCATCGGCGTGGCCTTGGGGTCAATATAGTATTTGGGCGCCCTGTCGTGAACGTAGTTGATAAGCCCTGCTGCCGGATAAACCAGCATGGAAGTACCAATTACAAGCAAAATATCTGCTTCCTGTGCAAGAGATGTGGCATCAATAATAGCGGGCACTGGTTCGCCAAACCAAACTATGTGAGGCCTTAGTTGTGAGCCTTTTTGACAAAGGTTACCTTTTTTCAGCTCCCAGCCTTCGATGGGGTACACCAGGTTAGGATCGACAGTGCTGCGGGCTTTTTTCAACTCGCCGTGCAGGTGCAGTATGTTTTTCGATCCGGCTCTTTCGTGCAAATCATCAACATTTTGGGTGATGATATATACATCGAATTTCGATTCGAGTTTGACCAGTGCATAGTGGGCTGCATTTGGAATAACTTCATATAGTTGTTTTCGGCGCTGGTTGTAGAATTCCATCACCAGGTCGGAATTTCGGACCCAGGCATCGTAGGTGGCCACATCTTCAATTCGGTGATCCTCCCATAAACCATCGGCATCCCGGAAGGTCTTTATGCCGCTTTCGGCACTGATACCGGCTCCTGTCAGCACGACAATTTTTTTCATCTCTTGCCTATTAGGTCTGCAAAGGTACAATTTCACCCGAAATCATGTTGCAAAAAATGGGGTTGGCTTTTCTTAACCCAACTTGAGAAATGCAGTTTATATTTATCTGACATACAGTTTGTTGTACGTTAGTGTTTCAAGATTCGGGAAACACAAATTTTTTCCTGTGGTAGGGCATTATTTTATCCAGCAGAGCCTGTCCCGTCCATACGGGGTGCGGGATAGCTTTATAAATCTCCTGTGCGCCTATTGAGGGCTGGCTGCATATGCGTAAGTTGATCCTATAGCCTTTAGTCCAATTTATTGGACTATTACATATGGGCAAACGGTATTATGAATTACAAATGTATCCAAATGGGTAATTTTGGCTGTTTTTGGGGGTAAATTCTCTCAAGTCGGGTTAACGAAAAACGAATCCGCAAGGGAGGCTTATAAGTCTGCTGAAGCTTGCCAACATCTAATAGAAACAATTTATAAGCCGACCTTTAAGTACATAATTTCACATTTTTGGTTCTTACTTTGTGATATTTATCACATTATTCAGACTTCTTAAAAAGTAAAAAATGGCACGTTTAAAACCATTGAAAACACTAAGACACAGCAGATTTACGATATAATTGGACATTCATAATAAAAAAATGAATGAACTGCCAAGGCTTTCATGCTGTAATTTTAGTTATTTTAATTAATTTTTGTCCATTTTGAAAATGCAATTTTTAAGAAGTCTGTCATTAGAACATAACTTGTGTATAAGTTTGCAAAAAGGGCAAAAACGTTGGTCAGGCAACTTGGTTTCATCCATTCCACTAACCACCAGAAATTATACTATTTTGACCTATCCGCCACCCAACCATGCAGATTATTATTGCACGATGTTTTGGCGTGGTTTTGTTAATAACTTTTGGCGGGTTTGTGCAAAAATAAATTGTTTCAACGTATAACTATTTCTGTTTTTTGGAATTAATTGCCATAAAGGATTGATTTGCACACAAAATTTCATTCACTAAAATCTTTAAACCATGAAAAAGATCATTGTATTTCTTTTTGTTAGTTTTTTGGCCGTAGTATTGTTTTATGCCTGTCAAAAGGATGAATCACAGAATTTTTCAAATTCAATGCTTGAATCAGTAAGCGAAGATCAATCCACACGCATCTTGGCATTTAAAGGCAAGATGGCGTATTATCGGAACAATCCGGAATTAAAATCAGAAGCCGATTGTTATTACAGTTCAGAAGCCGTTCTCGCGCTTGAGGCATTAGTGAATTTTAACTTCTGTCACACAGGTATCGAATGTAACAGGAGTGTTTTTTTAGTTTCGCAGGTTGTGATGCCATTGGATGAAATGAGTAAAATAAACGATCCCAAGCTGGCACAGCTTTACTTTGCGGTAATTATTGACAGCATTAAAGCCCAGATCAATCGTGTGAATTATGTAAACATGAAACTATTGTTGGTTGACCTGGAACATACCGGTTACGACATCAACGGCAATGCCATCATAAGTGTAGGGTCGCTTATCGGAAATGAACAAGCAACTATGCTTCCTGATGAAAACTGGTGGTATGGCGAAAACCTTGGTATGTGTAATGGAAACTACTATGCTCCGGAAGATGCTGCCAGCAAACTTGCAGCCAGGATCACTTCTGCAATGATTCCCTCACCCGGAAACAACTGTCGCTGGTACTATACCCAAATCGAAAATAAATATATTTTCCCGCAGCAAGATACACTTAATAACCCACCTGTAAATTATCTTGATTACAAAATCTTTTATGCAACCACAGCGGGCGGACTTATCATTGATGATGAAGTAAAGTGTCTTTCAGCTTTGGAAATGAATTTTTATAAGGGTCATTACAATGATTATGCAATAGCTTTTCAGCTTGCAACCAACAAGAAGTTTAGCAATTGTACAGTCCTTGGCGGACCTGTTTACGAACTATTCTCATACAGCATCCAACATAGATATACTATTTATGTTGGAAAACGCTGGCTGGAGTGTACAATGCCATTAGAAAATATTTTAACATATTAAACCCGATAGAGTTAAATTATCCACCTCTGGGACAAAACCAATTGAGCAATATTAGAGAAATTACAGCAATACATAAAATATAGTGTTAAGTATCTCTTCCAGGCTATCAAACAATTTAAAAAAATTCAGCCAATGAACCAATTGATTAACAAAAAAATTACCATACTATTTTCATTAGTTGTAATTTCATCCGTGCTTTTATCGCAAAACATTGGTTTTGAGATAAATATTGTTGATGACAGCACTACTATCCTGCCTACCCTAGTATGCAAAGGGAACGAAAACAATAACATTGTATTGGTAAATAAAGCGCCATTATTTGGCACGTTACGATACTACACATGCTATTTATACACCATTGATGCAAACGGTGATACAACAAGTAAAAGTTTTGCCAAAGCAGATACCATTTGCAATTATTATAATTTTATCAGGCTAAAGAATGGTGAACCCGGTTTTTTATTATCAGGTGTGGGCGCTCCGGTAAGTAACACAAACAGCATCTTTGTGATAATAAAAAGATTGGATGAAGACCTGAACATTATTTGGGAGAAAATATGGTATTTTAATTATATCTATTCTGGTTGGAGAATGCAAAGCATGGAGCTGAACGATGGAAATATATTGTTTGGTTGTTCGCCAACCACCACTCGTACATTTCTTTTGAAACTCACGGGTAACGGAGACAGCCTGGATTTCAAACAGTATTCAGGCAACAACGCGGGTGATGTCAAGGGCCTGACATACAATCACGATTCGACAGCTTATTTATTACACACAGAATGGGCACATTATCAGAGCGGATCGGCATCCTGCAGTATTATTACAATCAATGAGCAGCTTGAACAAACCAATGTACATTTTTATCCGGATTTCTTTCTGCCTCCTTTTAATGCAATGTTTTTACCTGATGGGACATTGTTAGCCGGAGGCTTCCGGTATGTGACAAATCCAATGCCGGCCAAGAAGTATATCGCAGCTTATAGATTGGATACCTTATTCAATGTACTCTACGGAATAAACCTCACAAATCCGGACACCATGTCGAGAGGCGCTGAAGTGAGGGCTATTGATTACCATTATCCATCCTGTATTTACATCGGAGGCACGCATTACATGCAAAGCATTAACGGGAACTTCCCCAACTGGTTATATGTCGCCAAGCTTAACAATTCGTTGGAATTACAATACGAAAAGTACATCGGTGGCGATGCATATTATTTTGCTATGTCTGTTTCAGCAACATCAGATGGGGGTGTTATGCTTTGTGGAAGGCGATCAAAACCGGGTGCCTCTTTACACGATTGCAACGGTTACATCATCAAGTTCGATTCCACAGGGTGTTCAACCGGTGTAAATGTGGACGGAGAGATCAAAGTAAAAGAAGCACTGGTTTACCCCAATCCTGGCCGGGAACAATTGTTTGTGAGGACTGCCTTAAAAGGTTGCGTGATAATTATATACAACTTATCAGGTAAACAGGTCATTAAGCAAGCATTGACAAATCATATAAATGAGATTAATACAAATAGCCTTAAATCAGGAACTTATATCTATGTCCTTGTTCGGGGCAACAAAATAATTGAACGCGGAAAATGGATTAAATCAAACTAACATCGTAAACCTATGAAAAAATCAATCTTATTGGCAATCATTGCAGCATTTTCGGCACTGGAGGGCTACAGCCAAACTTGTACAACCTGCTCAGGTACAACCAACACTGGTGCCAACGCAAGTGCACTTGGAACAAATACTGTTTCTTCAGGATACTCATCCTTTGCCTCAGGTTTTGGGGCTCAGGCTACAGCCGCATACACCACCGCTCTTGGTTTCTACTCATTTGCCACCTATACGAAAGCCATAAGTATCGGGAGTATGGTAAAAGCAAATTTAGACAGATCAATTGTAATTGGATCTGGCGGAGAATACTCCTTAGGAAAGTATTTAATAAACCCCATACCTCGTAGCCTGATGATTGGGTTTTCGAGCACAAACCCAACTTTCTTTGTGAGCGAATCACCGAATTCAAATAATAATAATGACCAAACCGGCCGCATCGGCATCGGCAATGTAACCAATCCCCAAGCCAAGTTGCATATCCGTGCCGATAATAACGAAGATGCAAACCTGAGGCTCGAAGCCACCCACAGCAGCTATTTCGCAAGGTTGCTTTTCACCGACCAGCATCACCTGAGCGCCAGGTTAAACGATAACCTGCTATTCAGAACACAAACCGGCAGGCATTTTGTGTTTGATAATGGCAATGTAGGCATAGGAACTAGCTCTCCTCAAAAAAAACTTCATGTTACCGGCGAATCACAATTCAATGGCAATATTTTCCTTGATAATGCCAACATTTATGCAAATGGAGAAATCCATGCAAAAAAATTCCGTGCATCAATCAATCCCTGGCCCGACTTTGTTTTCGACCCTGCCTATAACCTGTCACCGTTATGTGACGTCGAACAGTTTATTCACACCAACCGACACCTGCCTGGGATTCCGCCGGCTGCACAGGTAGAAAAAGAAGGCATTGAACTTGGCGAGATGAACGCACTGCTGTTGATGAAGATTGAGGAGCTTACCCTTTATCTGATAGGCCAGGAAAAAGAGATCAATTTGCTGAAAGAGAAATTGTTGCTAATCGAAAACAAACAATACTGATCATGAAAGCATTAAGATTTACAACCTTGTTGATTTTCGGATGCTTAACCAGCGTGAGCGCCCTTGCACAGCATGTAAGTGTTCATTTTGACTACGACCCTGCCGGCAACCGCACGGGCAGGTATCTGAAGATCGAAAAATCATCTCAGGCCGACACCCTGCCTTTTGCAAAGCCTGTAAGCCCTCAATTGGAACAGTTGCATGCAAGGGTTTATCCCAACCCCACTTACGGGATCATCAATGTGGAAATTGAAAAGCATGGAAACAACCCGGTAAGCTACACAGTGCTCGACCAACATGGGAAACTGATAGAAACCGGCAGGATTGAAAACGGTTTTAGCACCATCAGCCTTATTTCACTGCAAGCAAGCGTTTACTACCTGCGCTTAAACAATGGAAAGGAACAGGTTATCTTTAAAATCATCAAGCATTAACCCCTGAGTTTGGCTTTGATCATAATAAAACAAACCATGAAAAAACCATATCTACTCTTGATTTTAACAGTTTGCTTTATGCGGCTTGCCGCCCAGCACCAGGCCCAATCTTTTATCTTGAACCAGCCCCTGGCCGGAGTACAGCTTTACGAAGCAAGCGAATATATTGATAT
>JAUXXY010000213.1 GCA_030684735.1 Bacteroidales bacterium
CCTGAAAGCCAACAATAAGGTGTGCGTTAATTTTTCGACCGATCTTGAGCTACGGCATCAGGATGAAGAGGTGGCTTGCAGCTATAGCATGAAATACCGAAGCGTGCTGGCCTATGGACATGTTGAGTTTATTGACGACCTTGAGGAAAAGAGCAGGGTGCTCGACATCATCATGCAGCAATATACCGATCGCACAGGTTTCAAATACAACGGCCCTGCCGTAAAAAATGTTCTGATCTACCGTATAGTGATTGAAAGGATGGAAGGCCGGGTTTATGGTTATTAACGACTGCTCACCATTGTCTTACCGGATTTGTTCAGGTTTCAGAAAGTATAAGGCTTAAACTTGAAGAATCAGCTAATTTGATTTCTTGTTTTCCATTTTCTTCTGAACAATTTTCCAACTTCCGAAAATAAGGAATGCTTCAGCCGTTCCTACCAGTGCACCTGCGATTACATCGCCCGGGTAGTGCACACCAAGGTATATGCGGCTGTATGAAACCAACGCCGCCCATAGCAACAACAAGTAGATGGCTGGTTTAAGACGTTTCGCCAACACAAGTACTAAAAAAACCGCCAACGCGAAGCTGTTGCTGGCATGCGATGAAACGAAACCATATTTCCCCCCACATCGGCCCAGCGTATATACCAACCCCTCAAGCACAGGCTCGTGGCATGGACGCAGGCGCTGAAAAAGATTCTTAAAAAGATGTACCGACACCTGGTCGCTGATGAAAACGAGTAGTGCAATCAGCACAAGCAGAATAAGGGCTTTTTTTCGGTAGGTTTTAAATAGCAGATAAACCAGAAAGGCATAAAGTGGTATCCAGATGGTTTTGTGGCTGAGCCAATACATTACAACGTCGCCCACAGGGCAATGCAAGGCGTTAAGAAAAAGAAAAAGTTGTTGATCCAGTTCTTTCAAAAACTCAATCATGTCCTCAGGTAATTGAACGGGTTAGAGATGTCCAAAGAAGGACTTTGAGCCGTTGTAGTCCAGTTTCGCTTACCGAAGAGATGAACACATGCGAAACGTCGGGTAAGTCTTTTTCCATTTCATGGGCCAGTTCTGCGTCAATCATATCGGTTTTAGTGAGGGCCAGCACCCTTTCCTTATCAAGTAGTTCGGGATTGTATTTTCCCAGCTCGTTGAGTAGTATTTGATATTCTTTTTTGATGTCATCGCTGTCAACGGGGACCATAAAAAGCAGTACCGAGTTGCGCTCAATATGCCGTAAAAATCTTAATCCCAGGCCCTTGCCTTCACTCGCACCCTCAATGATTCCTGGAATATCGGCCATAACGAACGATCTCCCATCGCGATAGGATACTATTCCCAAATTAGGTGTGAGGGTGGTGAATGGATAATCGCCAATTGCAGGTTTTGCTGCCGAAACCACCGAAAGCAGTGTTGATTTGCCTGCATTGGGGAATCCCACCAGACCCACATCGGCTAGTATTTTTAGTTCGAGAATGATCCATGCTTCTTTCCCGGCCTCGCCGGGCTGTGCGTAACGGGGTGTGCGATGGGTAGGCGATTTGAAATGATCGTTTCCGAGGCCGCCCCTGCCTCCTTCGAGGAGAGTTTTTTCTTCCCCGTGAGATAGGATTTCCAACAGCGTTTCACCGGTTTCGGAATTTTTGGCTACGGTTCCAAGTGGCACTTCAACAATCACATCTTCACCCGAGACACCCGTCATGAGCTGCCCACGCCCAATGTCGCCATCTTGGGCATGCAGATGTTTTGTATATTTCAGATGTAGCAATGTCCATAAGTGCCTGTTGCCACGCAAGATAACATGTCCACCCCTGCCGCCGTCGCCACCATCTGGCCCTCCACGTGCCGTGAGGCGTGTACGGATAAAATGCACCGAGCCCGCCCCCCCCTTTCCAGAACGGAAAAATATCTTTACATAGTCAACAAAATTCTGTGTGCTCATCTTAAACCATTAAGGCTCGAAGCGATTAGCATGTTCAACAGCGTTGGTTAATCGTTCAAACACTTCAGCCACTGTGCCAACACCGTTGACAGGAAAATACTTTCCTATTTCTTGATAAAAACTTGCTACTGGAGTTGTCTTGTTCTCGTATTCTATCAGACGAAATTTGATTGCCTCCGGGGTATCATCACTGCGGCCTTCAATCTTGGCGCGCTCGAGCATACGATGCATCAGTTCTTCGCGTGGAACTTCAAGGCTGAGCATGCATGTGAGTGGGTTACTCATTTTGTTCAAAAGCTCTTCGAGAATGTTTGCTTGTACGACTGTGCGCGGAAACCCATCAAATAAAATGCCATTGCTGTTCAATGCTTTACCGATAGTACGTTCAATAATCTGCACCATTATATCATCAGAAACTAAACCACCCTTTTCGATAATAGACTTAGCTTGTAAGCCAAGTGGCGATTTTTCCCCCATCTCTTTTCGGAGAATATCGCCGGTTGAGATATAGGTCAGGTTGAACTTTTCGGCCAGTAGTTTCGATTGGGTTCCTTTTCCAGCCCCTGGAGGACCAAACAATGCGAGGTTAAGCATAAGTTGATAATTATTAGGTTGATAATTATAATGTATCAGGCAAATCAGTACTCGGCAACAATTTTGTAGATATCCGGTAGGTTACGACCAAGTCCATCGTAGTCGAGTCCATATCCCACGATGAAATCGTTGGGTATTTCTATTCCTATATAGTCAATCTTCAGGTCTTTGCGCAAGGCAGCGGGTTTGAGTAACAAAGTGGCAATTTTCACATCAGAAGCTTCCAAATGGCGTAGCTTATGTACCATGTCGTCCATGGTGTGGCCAGTGTCAATGATATCTTCAAGTACAATCACTGTGCGGCCTTTGAGCACCTCGTTAAGCCCGAGCAATTCTCTGATTTTTTCGGTTGATTGGGTGCCCGAATATGATGAAAGCCTAACAAAAGTGACCTCACACTCAACATGGATGCGGCGCAGCAGGTCGGCAGCAAAAACAAAAGCTCCGCTCAGGATCACCAGGAACAAGGGCCTCTTGCCCTCCATATGGTGGTTGATTTTTATGGCCATCTCTTCCACGGCTCTCTGTATATCGTCTGTACTGAGAAACAAGGTAAATTCCCTGTTGTGTAAGGTTACTTTTTGCATGTGTAGGTTAATTAAATACAGGTTTTGTGATAATGAAAAGGCGGATTTGTTAATAACTTCGTGAATCAAACTGTGCAAACCTACATGTTTTTTTTCTAATGTGGGCTGCTCTGCATGTTTTATCTCGTTTACCCAGCTGTACAGGGCCCGTTTTGAAGGCTTTCTCGCTAAGGCCGATGGTGCTCATGTCACCCATGATGATTTTTTATTATGATGAATCGTTTTGCTGTATATTTGCGGGCTTATTTTTGAGTTTAAACAATGAATATAATCATAGCTGGTGATGGTGAAGTAGGGTTTCACCTGGCAAAATTGCTTTCGGCTGAACACCATAATATCAGGATAGTTGACCCGCATCAGGACCTGCTGAAAATGATTGAATCCCACACCGATCTGATAGCAATCACCGGCGATTCCACTTCAATATCAGTGCTTGAAAATGCCAATGTTCGCAAAGCCGATTTATTGATTTCAGTAGTGCATAACGAGCACATCAACATCGTAACGTGTGCGCTGGCCAAAAAGCTGGGTACAAAACGTACGATTGCACGTATCAACAATGCTGAATACCTGAGCAAAGAAAACCAGGAGCTGCTTAGATCGCTCGGTATTGATGCACTGGTTTGCCCCGAGCGTATTGCTGCCAAAGAAATTGTCAGGTTATTGCAACAGACAGCTGCCACTGAAATATTTGATTTTTCAGGGGGCAGGCTCATGCTTTTTCTCTTAAAACTGAATGAAAAAGCGCTGGTATTAAACAAAACCCTTACCGAAATTGCCAACGAAAACCCTAACCTTAGATTCAGGGCAGTTGCCATCCACAGAATGGGAAAAACTTTTATCCCCAGGGGTGAAGATCAATTCATGATCAACGACTTGGCATACGTGGTGACCAAACCCTCAGGAATTGATGAGCTGCTTCGCCTTAGCGGAAAAGTTAAACATGAAATACACAATGTAATGATCATCGGGGGAGGCCGTATAGGCAGGGAAACAGCACTGAGGCTTGAAAACGAGTATAATGTAAAGCTAATTGAGATTGACAAAGATCGTTGCACAGCGCTTTCTTATACGCTGCTGAATACTCTTATTATTAATGGCGATGCACGTGATACTGAACTGCTTGAAGATGAAGGCATACGCAGCATTGATGCTTTTATTGCCGTAACTGACGACACCGAAACCAACCTGTTCTCATGTCTTCTGGCAATGCGATTGGGGGTGAAAAGGGTGATACCTCTAATCGAGAATATTGATTATATTGATATTTCTCAAAGCATTGGTATTGAAACCATTATTAACAAAAAGCTAATTACTGCCAGCCATATCGCACAATATACGATGGATGCAGAGGTATCTTCCATAAAATACCTGAGTGGAATTGATGCAGAGGTGCTGGAATTTGTTGCTAAGCCAGGATCAAAAATTACACGAAATCCCATTAAAAAGGTCAAAACACCCGAGGGGTCGCTTATAGGCGGAATTATACGAGGCGATGAAGGTTTTATTGCGCTTGGCGATACACAGGTATTGGTTGGAGACAAAGTTGTAGTGTTTTCATTGCCAGAAAGCATAAGCAAGGTGCTGGAGTTATTCAAATAACCTTTCGCCTCTCTGAATTTTTATTCATTTCCTGATGCCCGACAGTTCAAAAATACATATCAGGGTGATTATCAAAATCCTTGGAGCATTCCTGATCATTCTGGGAGTGATGATGGCTTCAAGCGCTATCTTTTCATTTTTATATAAGGAGAACGACGGCCCCGCTATTCTACTCTCAAGTGGGATTACCATTCTTTCGGGAATGCTTTTATTTTTTGCCAACCGCAATGTTGATTTGAAGAGTATAGGCAAAAAAGATGGGTTTATAATCGTCACCTTTACATGGATCGTGATTTCTCTTTTCGGCACCCTGCCGTTTTTGATCTCAGGACAGATCACCAATTTCACCGACGCTTTTTTCGAGACAATGTCGGGTTTCACCACAACCGGAGCTACCATTTTGCAGGACATTGAATCGGTAACCAAGGGCATATTGTTCTGGCGTAGCCTCACACACTGGATTGGTGGGATGGGAATTATCGTCTTATCGCTTGCTATTATGCCCATATTAGGCATTGGAGGCATGCAGCTTTTTGTAGCGGAAGTGCCCGGTCCGACCAAAGATAAGCTTCACCCACGCATAACCGACACAGCCAAACGCTTATGGGGCATTTACGTGATACTCACTGCAGTACAAACCGGTTTACTCATGACCGGAGGTTTGAATGTGCATGATGCTCTTTGTCATGCTTTCGGAACAATGGCTACCGGAGGTTTTTCGACCCAAAACGCCAGCATAGCAGGATATTCGCCTTATATCCAGTATACCATTATTGTATTTATGTTCCTTGCCGGAACAAGTTTCGTACTGCATTACTATGCCCTACACCTTCAATTTTCTAAAGTGTATAAAAACGAAGAGTTTCGTTTTTATACACTGCTGATTATTATTGCGGCCGCCGTTTTAAGCATATCACTCATCCTCTTTTATGATTCAACCATTGAAGAATCTTTTAGGGCCGCACTTTTCCAAACAGTTTCCATTGTTACCACAACCGGATATATCACGACCGATTATCTCTATTGGCCACCTTTTGCATGGCTCTTAATATTTCTGCTTATGTTTACGGGAGGATGTGCCGGCAGCACCGGTGGTGGCATAAAAACGGTGAGGCAACTCCTGCTTTTCAAGAACAGTGCCCTGGAATTGAAAAGGTTGATACATCCAAAAGCCGTGTTGCCTGTACGGCTAAACGGAAAAGCTGTTTCGGAACAGGTTATCAATAATGTACTCGCCTTTTTTCTGATCTATATGCTCATTTTTACTTTCGGGTCTCTTTTCATGTCAATGCTAGGCCTCGATTTTGAATCGTCCCTCGGTTCAGTAGCGGCCTGCTTAGGCAATATTGGCCCTGGCATTGGGCTTGTGGGTCTTGTACACAATTACTCATATGTTCCTGATGCGGGCAAATGGATGCTTTCCTTCCTGATGCTGCTCGGACGACTTGAGCTCTTTACAGTGCTTATTCTTTTTTCAATGTCGTTTTGGAAAAACTAACCCTCGGATGACTCTATTCCATCATCGGATCGTTATCAAGAGCGTCAGTCTTTTTGTGATTGTTGCGGGTGCTTTTATGCTTGTTTGTCTCCCTGTTTCGCTTGCATATAGTGAAAATGCCGTTAATGCCATCCTTCTTTCTTCGGGAGTTACCTTGGGTGCAGGACTCACGGGTTGGTTTTTAGCTGGGAAATTCAACAAAGAAGAGTTGGGTAAGCGCGAATCGTATCTTATCGTGGTGCTGACATGGATAGGTATGGCTTTTTTTGGAGCACTTCCTTATCTTTTCAGTGGTGCAATTCCCGATCTCACCGATGCCTTTTTTGAGTCAATTTCCGGCCTGACCACTACGGGGGCTTCAATTTTGAACGATATCGAAGCAGTTCCTAAAAGTATTCTTTTCTGGCGCAGCCTTACTCATTGGATCGGAGGTATGGGGATCGTGGTATTCTCCATTGCCATTTTACCGATTTTCGGTATCGGTGGCATGCAGTTGTTTGTTGCTGAAGTGCCCGGCCCCACCAAGGATAAGCTGCATCCCCGCATCAAGGAAACAGCCCGTCGCCTGTGGGGCATTTATGTGATTCTAACCTTTGCACAAACGGCTTTGCTGATGGCAGGCAACATGGATCTTTTTGATGCCTTGTGCCATTCATTTTCAACCGTTTCGTCAGGTGGTTTCTCAACACGCAACCTGAGTATGGGTGCTTTTTCGGATTATTCTCAATATATTACCATCATTTTTATGATATTGGCAGGAACAAATTTTACACTGCACTACCTGTTGCTGCTGGGCCGGTTCAAAGAGGCTTTAAAGAATGAAGAATTATGGCTTTATTTAAGTGTCATTGGCCTTGCAGTCATCACTATCAGTTCGGTACTGGTTCTTAATGAATATGCATCGTTTGAGCGCTCTTTCCGCGACTCACTGTTCCAGGTTACCAGTATTGTCACCTGCACAGGATTTGGTACAGCCGACTACATGCTTTGGCCGAAATTCAGTTGGTTTCTGATTTTCCTGCTCATGTTTGTAGGTGGTTGCGCCGGCAGCACGGCAGGCGGGATAAAAGTGATAAGGCATCTATTGCTATTCAAAAATAGCTTTCTCGAATTCCGGTCAATATTGCATCCTGCTGCCTACATTCCCTTGCTTTACAACGGTAAACCAGTTAGCCAGGGAATCCGCTCCAACATTCTAACCATTTTTTTTCTTTACCTGCTCACATTTTCAATTGGTTCGCTGTTGATTATAATGACTGGATCAGACAAGATCACCGCCATGGGATCGGTGGTGTCGTGTATGGGTAATATCGGCCCTGGCTTGGCGGCAACCGGTCCGGCATCAAACTATTTTCTGATGAGTGTAGCCGGGAAATGGATTCTTTCGGCATTGATGCTCATCGGTCGCCTCGAGCTACTAACCGTGTATGTGCTTTTCACCCGATCGTTTTGGAGAAAATAATTCATTTTCTCCACCATCCTACTTATAACCTTAGCCACTTCAGCTTGTTTGGTTTTACTTTTTCGATTACATCAAAATTCTACCTTTGCTGGCCTAAAAACGCCCAAAACACTTGAAAGAGTTGCCTTCTTACCGACACATTTGGAAAATTGCATATCCCATCATCCTAAGCCTTCTGGCTCAGAATGTGGTCAATGTGATTGACACCGCCTTCCTGGGCAGGGTTGGCGAAGTTGAATTGGGGGCCGCAGCCATTGCCATCATCTTCTATGTAGTACTTTATATGCTCGGCTTTGGCTTCAGCATTGGTGCACAGATATTGATGGCAAGGCGAAATGGAGAAGGTAATACCAAAGAAGTGGGAAACATAATGGACCACAGCCTTTATTTCATGTTTGGAATGAGTGTATTCCTTTTCGTCATAATCAAATATTTCAGCCCACAAATGCTCAGGCCTTTTATTGCGTCAGATGAAATTTTTAATGCATCGGTCACCTACATGCAATACCGCATCTATGGAGTTTTCTTTGCATTCTTCAATGTAATGTCGCGGGCTTTCTATGTTTCCATCACCCGCACCCGTTTGCTCGCAGGGAGTGCTATCATCATGGCAGTGGTGAATGTAGTACTTGATTATGTGATGATCTTCGGGCATTGGGGTTTCCCCCAAATGGGCATTGCCGGTGCAGCCATCGCCTCGGCTATTGCCGAAGGATGCTCGGCCCTTTTCTTCCTGGTTTACACTATTCGCTTGACTGACCGCTCAAAATATAACCTCTTCCGTTTTCCCAAACCTAACTTCGGGGTGATAAAAAAAACGCTGGATATATCAGTTTTTGTGATGATACAGTATTTTCTCTCGCTTTCGGCCTGGTTTATATTTTTTATCATCATTGAAAAAATGGGTGAACGCTCCTTGGCCGTTTCAAACATCATTCGCAGTTTGTACATGGTGATGATGATGCCGGTGTGGGCCTTTAGCTCAACCACCAACACGCTGGTTAGCAATGCCATAGGCCAGGGCAAAAGAAACCTGGTATTGCCCATTATCCGAAAAATATCCTACATCACCCTTTTTTCAGTAGTTCTACTGCTTATACCAATGCTGTTTATTCCTGGCTGGCTGATCAGGGTTTACACGCCTGATATAACGCTGATCGCCGATACAATTCCCTCGTTGTATGTAATTTTTGGTGCCATGTTGCTCTTTGCTGCCGGGCAAAACATGTTCAGCGGAGTGTCGGGAACCGGCAACACGCGTGATGCACTGGTAATCGAGGGCATTACCTTGATTATTTACCTGGTATTCACGTGGCTTATCGCCATAAGGTGGCAGCAACCCATCACCGTTGTTTGGTTTTGCGAGTACATTTATTTTGCCCTGTTAGGAATATTTTCCTTTTTATACCTTCGTTCAAAACGCTGGCAGCGAAAGGTGATTTAATCTTTTAAAACTGAACATTAAATCATTCTTTCCACAATTACAGGATAAAATGATCGTTTCTTAAGGCAGAAAGCAAAATTGTCTTAGAACTATTTAGTGTCTGTCTGTAATGT
>JAUXXY010000215.1 GCA_030684735.1 Bacteroidales bacterium
CTCGCAACTGCATTTAACTGGCCGTTTGATGCAATAGCGACCCGGGTCAATTAGCTTCATCGTAATTTGATATTTCATATTTATCTGTAACTTCGTCAATAATTAAATGGGTCGCTACTGCATCAACCGCCCCGCCCATTACCGCCATTTTATAACGTTAATGATCTATTGAGGTGTTATATGAGAAAAATATTTTCCCCAACAACTTTACAACTCTTGCTCATTGGATGCTTATTAAGTTGTACCACTAACACATATGCTCAACCATTCTCTGTCCGATCATCAACAGGAGTTGTTCATCTTTCATTATCTGATTGGTCGAAGTTTTCTAGTGGACTTCCAAATGCTTTTTATACAAAGAATAATCCAAATCTATACTATGGCGTATCATTTCACTACGCCCTTAATTCTGATCACTCTATAAATACTGGAACCGAATTGATTAGATCATCAGCTTCTTGGAGTGACACCTTCTCGGTTGTTAGTTGGAAATTTCAAGGAATCCCACTTTTCTTAGGATATGAGTATAGAATATTGACATTTAATGAACATTTTACACCTGTTGCGGGTTTAGGCATTTCATACTTCATTAGCGAAGTAAATACGCAAGAGAGTTTTTTTAATCAGACATTAAAGCGAACTGGGAACGGCTACGGTATTCACATATCCCTAGGCTTGCTTTCTCAGCTTACAACATCGTTGAGTATGATTTCACAAGTTCGTTATAGGTATTCAGACGGAATGGCTTTTAGTGGTAACAAGGATGACATTAAAGTGGAATTTTCTGGGATTGACTTCAGCGTTGGCTTAGAGTGGACTTTCTAATAAAACGGCGGCAAATAAATAGGACTCTGAGCGGTCGGCACGACCCAGCATCGATTTAGGCCAAGGCAAGCCATGACGCTTCGGTTGGGCCTGCCCGCTCCCGCTGATGCCAACAAGGCAGGCGGGTGCGGTGGCGAACAGCGGGTGGTGAAGGTGGCACAGGATGGAGGAATGTTCTGACTCAGGAATTGGACGGGATGGGCTGGGTTAAATTACACAAGTGAAATATTTTTAATGATTTTTTTTTACAGAGATTTGCTTATGCCATATTCATTGTTCATATATTTGTGGGGGAATGAGTGGAAGGGGGCAAAGGGGATTGGGTGTTAGATAATTACAAATTATATGTTTAGAGCGGCATTGCAAATGCTGCTCAGCCGGGAGTAGAAAAGCTAAAAGCTTGTTTAAATATGGCCTCACATATCTTGCAAGTGTAATGTTTTCCAATAACATAGATATATTTAAAGATTGTTGTAAATTTTCGTCATGCATTTAGCCATTAAATTTAAAACGGATGAAAAAGAAAACGAAATTTTTGATTTTCACATTTGTAATGATGGGGGTGTGTTTGATGCTTATAGTAGGTTGTGAGAAAGATAAGCTTAATCCTACAAGTATTACCACCGTGAAAATTCCTGCCGGCACCTTTACCATGGGCATCCCAGGGCATAGTTACGATGGAGGCCAATACCAGGTAACTCTAAGCGCATATAGCATGAGCAAATACGAGATAACCAATGCCCAATTTGCAGCATTTTTGAATGCTAAAAGCATAGGTAGCAATGGGATATATGCAGCAGGAGATTACCCCACCCAAGCCTTGATTAATTTAAGTCCGGATGGCTACAACTGGGGATTGTATTATACCGGCACGCAGTGGGGGGTTGTAAAGGGTTATTCAAACCATCCTGTAATAAATGTGACCTGGTATGGAGCCACCGAGTTTGCCACTTACGTAGCCGGACGCTTACCTACCGAAGCTGAGTGGGAATATGCCTGCCGTGCCAATACCACGACGCCTTTCAATACCGGTGCTTGTTTAACTAATGCGCAAGCGAATTACAATTGGGCTTCCCCATACTACTCTTGCACAAACAAAAATACCCACTATCCGGCCAGAACCCAGGCAGTGGGCACATATCCTGCCAATGCTTATGGCTTGCACGATATGCATGGCAATGTATATGAATGGTGCAGCGATAGGTATGGAACTTATCCTACAACTCCGCAAACCAACCCTTCAGGTGTTGCTACGGGCTCGTACCGCGTGCTTCGTGGTGGCGGTTGGAACAGTTACGCTCTGAGTTGCCGCTCTGCGCAACGCGACCGCAGAAGCCTCGATGCCAGCGCTGACAGTATAGGGTTTCGCATTGTCCTTGTCCCTTAGCTCAAAGCCTCCAATGGATTTCGGAAACAGAGAACCGACCTGTCTCCATTACCATGCAAAAGGTAGAATATTTTTTCAGCAATGCACTACCAGTAGTGGTAAATCGAAAACCGAGCGTTGTTTTTTATAGGAATAAACGAAGGATGGACATTTTAATCGTGCAACAAAAATTACGTTGGGTAATTGAGTAGACGGCCCCGCCAGCAAATACTGACGGGGGTGCGCCTCTTACACCACTCCCGATAAAAATCGGGATAAATTCTTGTACGGGTCACGCCCGCCTGACCGGACGGGCAGGTATACAGCGGTTTCCACCGAAGGCGGATGGAGCAATTTTCTCGTAGTACTTTATTAAAACCTCCTATCCCCTTTTCCGGACCCGCTCCAAAGGGTTTAAATCGAGGTTGATTTCGGTGTGGAATTTGGAAGGGCTTTCGGGCTTGCTGGCGCTCAAATAGGTGCGGACGGTTACGGGGTTGATGGCGGAGCTGTCGGGTTCGCATAGGGTGCTGCAGATGTGCTCGGTGGCTTCGGTGATGGTCCAGGGTAAAATGGCACGGGCATTCCGGGTGGGTTTGTGCACCAGCTTGAAGAATACATTGACCATTGGCAAATTTCTTGGATCTCACTCCATACTCTACCCGTGTGGAATTTGGTGTGGGCTCATCTTTAAAAAACCGTTTTCTATCATCGTCCGCATGAGAAGGTTATTCGAAAAAAGTTTGCCTGTTCCCAGTCCATGATACCCCGGATTGTTTAGCGTATATGTCCATTGTGCAATGGCATTCAATCCTATGTTTGATTCGAGGGCCGAAGTGATCCACCAGCCGATGTTAGCATTGTTTGCCAGTGCAATCCATTCCTTGCTTTTACTGAACCCTCCCAACATCGAAGGCTTGAGCACAAGATATTGAGGATGAATAGCCCGAAGTAGCTGCTCTTTGTTTTCATCAGCACCTTTGGCAAAAAGTTCTTCATCCAGGGTAACCGGCACTGGCGGGTTTTCGCACAAGCGCGCCATGGCCTCCCATTGCCCGGCTTTGATGGGCTGCTCGATAGAATGAAGCTCGTAATCGGATAATCTTTTTAGCTTTTCGAGTGCCTCAATCGGATGAAAAGCTCCATTTGCATCAAGGCGTAGCTCCATTTCGTGTGCGGGGAACTCTTGACGAACTTTTTTTAAAAGGCCCATTTCATCCTCAAAATTCATTGCGCCGATCTTCATCTTAATACAACGATAGCCTTCATCAATACATGCCTTGATCTGTTGAAGAATGCTTTGTTTTGTGCCCATCCATATCAGGCCATTGATAGGGATGCCGGCTTTGCCGCGTGTAAAATCTGATTCAAACAAAACGCCTTTACCACCGCTTTTCAGGTCGTGCCAAGCCATTTCAAGCCCAAAGCGTATGGATGGAAAAGGGTCAAGAACCGGATCGGAAAATGACAGATTATATTGCGGATTATTGCAAACCCGTGTCAGCATTTCTTCATAACCCGATTCCGGGTCGGGGCTGAGGCCCTGGATGAGGCTGCACTCGCCTGTTCCTTTAATTAATTCATTTTCAGCATCGTATAACGATATGATATAGGATGCCTTGGCATCGAGATAGCCGCGCGAAGTAGCTGCGGGGGCATGGAATTGCAGGATGAGCTTATGATACGTTGCCTTCAGCATGGATTCGAAAAATCAGAGTACCAGGCTAATACCGAAAATAACAGAAAACAGTAAGGTAGTGAGGGCGAGCCGTTTGAGGTAAGGATCTAATTCGGCGGGGTTGGTATTGCGAAAAACGCCGTAAACATTCATCCAGAAAAAGGGAACAGTGATCAAGAAAAACATTTGAAAGGGAGAGCGATAATTTATAAGCATATATGTCAGCCCCATAAGCATTGACCCTACGATCAACACCAGGTGATACACCCTGGCTACCCTGATTCCCAATCTCACAACCAGTGTGTTTTTGCCACTGAGGGCGTCGTTTTCGCGATCGCGCATATTGTTGATATTCAGCACAGCCATGCTCAGAAACCCCACTGCGGATGCCGGTAGCAGCACAGCAGGCTGAAAATGGTTGGTGATCAGAAAATAGGTCCCCATGACCCCGGCCAGTCCAAAAAAGATAAAAACGAACAGGTCGCCAAATCCCGCATAACCATACGGTCTCTTGCCCACGGTGTATTTTATTGCTGCCGTAATTGCCAGCAACCCCATGCTGAAGAAAATTAATTTAGTAGCCATTCCTGTTCTGCTTAATCCGGCGAAAACCAGTAGTATGCCGGTTGATAACGACAGGAGCGTAAAAATGATGATGGCTAGCTTCATTTCAGCTGCTCCGATATTTCCGCTTTGCACTGTCCGTTTCGGGCCAACGCGCTTCTCGTTATCAAGGCCATGAGCTGAATCGCCATAATCGTTTGCCAGATTCGACAAAATTTGTAAAAAAAGCGTTGTAGCTAACGCCAATCCAGATACCAACCAGTTTTTAGCACCATCAAAATAGGCCAGGAAAGCACCCAGCAACACGGTCGAAAGTGCCAGTGGCAAGGTGCGAAGCCTGAATGCTTGAAGCCAGTTGCTGATTTTTGTCCTGCTCACTTAAATATACTTTTATGGAAACTTTGGATATTTCTGAAAATCAGGGTCGCGTTTTTCGAGGAAGGCCTTTTTGCCTTCCTGGGCTTCATCGGTGAGGTAATAGAGAAGGGTAGCATTGCCGGCCAATTCTTGCAGGCCGACCTGGCCATCCAATTCGGCATTTAGACAAGCCTTCAGCATACGTAAGGCCAGCGGGCTGCGTTTCATAATTGTTTTGCAC
This sequence comes from Bacteroidales bacterium, assembly GCA_030684735.1. Lineage (GTDB taxonomy): Bacteria > Bacteroidota > Bacteroidia > Bacteroidales > JAAYJT01 > JAAYJT01. The sequence goes on from JAUXXY010000215.1 coordinate 5,032, forward strand.
CAGTCAACCACTTCGCCCTCCAACTGTTCGAAAGGGACGACTTTATTAACCAAGCCCATTTCAAGTGCTTCAAGAGCAGAATACTGGCGGCAAAGAAACCATATTTCGCGTGCTCTTTTCTGGCCCACGATTCGGGCGAGATAAGAAGAGCCGAATCCCCCGTCGAAGCTGCCTACTTTGGGCCCAACCTGACCGAAGATGGCATTGTCGGAAGCAATGGTCAGATCGCAGACCACATGCAACACATGGCCGCCACCGATGGCATAACCGTTGACCATAGCAATTACAGGTTTAGGCAATGAGCGTATCATCTTCTGCAGGTCAAGTACATTGAGGCGTGGTACACCATCTTTTCCTACATATCCACCCTTGCCCTTTATATTTTGATCGCCACCACTGCAAAAAGCTTTGTCGCCGGCACCGGTGAAAATCACCACCCCGATATCGTTGTTCTCACGGCAAATATGCATGGCATCTATCATTTCCTTCACGGTGTCGGGAGTAAAAGCATTGTGATACCGTGGGCGGTTGATGGTGATTCGGGCAATGCCATCGAAAAAATCAAAGAAAATCTCTTCGTAGTCTTTTAATTTGACCCAGTTTCGTGTTGTGTTCATGATTGCAAAGATTGAAAGTATCTCTTTAACACCTCAGCACTGAGTTTGTTTGAGGTTTTTATTTCAAGGATAGCTGATTTTTTCATGCCTTGGTCAAGGAACATGGGTAAACATGTCTTCAGGCCGGTTTCGTCCGAAACACTATAAAAATCAATCCCGAACATATTGGCAATGTGTCTGATATCGGGCACATAGGGGGTTTCGATAAAAGTTTCCAGCTCGGGCATGGAGGATGGTCCTTCGATGATCCGGAAAATATTACCTCCGTTATTATTTATCACCACAATTCGCAGGTTAGGGGTGAGGTTACGGTTCCATAAGGCATTAGAGTCGTAGAGGAATGAGAGGTCGCCCACAAACAGGACAGTAAGCGCCGGGTTGGAAAAAGCAGCGCCAGCCGCTGTCGAAACTACACCATCAATGCCGCTCACCCCGCGGTTTCCAAAACAAGTGCTCCCTTCAGGCATGTCGAAAAGTTGCAGGTAGCGCACCGGAGTACTGTTCCCTGCCTGTATCATGCAATTTTTTGGCAGGATGGCAAGTACAAGTTCATAAGCTTTTAAGTCGCTCCAGGGGCAGTGTTGCATATATGTCGCGTGCTTTATATATTTGGCTTTGGCCAACTCCTGCCATTTAATGCGATAATCACCAGTTGCCGGATGGATGAAATGAATAAACTCTCTGAAAAAATCCAATGCCATCATGGGGATGCTCAAGCTTAGATTACGAAAAGTATCCATGTGATGATAGCCGGGAGCAATATGCCAGTGCGCCTTTGGATGGCACTGCTGCAGCCAGGCTTTGACTTTCCGCGAAACTACATGGCCTCCGATGGTAACCAGGAGCTCGGGCGCCAACCCACATCCTTTTGGGCTGCTAAAGCCTTCGATAAGCTGATCAATATGTGGGAAAAAATGCGGGCCATGCAAGTTTGAGGTGGTTTCGGTGAAAACAACCACTGTAGGATCATCAGCCAACTGGCCCATTAATTTATTGAGCCCTGCTACAGGTGGCAACAATCCGGTGATAATGAGTTTTGATTTGCTGCTGTTCCATATACGTGCAAGCTCGTCAATATCTGTTTGTTCGAGATGGGGCTTTACTTTCACCTGTCCCATAAATGGAGTAGGTGGGCCGGCTTCATCACCCTCGTCATAAAGCGGTTCGCTCAATGGGATATTGATGTGTACCGGGCCATACACCGGATGCATGCTGGCATCAATGGCCTCGTTGATAAGGCGGGCGTTGAACCTAAGGGCAGTATCGTTATGCGGTTCAGGGGGTAGTTGATAACTCTTTCGTATGTAGTTTGCATACAGGTTGTTCTGCCGGATGCTTTGTCCGTCGCCCTGATCAATCCAATCGGGAGGCCGATCGGCGGTGATGACAATGAGCGGAACCTGTTGGTAATACGCTTCGGCTATGGCGGGTGCATAGTTAAGCGGGGCGCTGCCCGAGGTGCAGGATAAAGCTACTGGCATACGGGTTTGCTGGGCTATTCCGAGGGCAAAGAATGCTGCCGAGCGCTCGTCAATGATGCTCAGGCATTTTATACCAGGCTGTCGGTTCAGTGCAGCTATTACCGGTGCATTGCGCGAGCCGGGCGACAGCACTGCTGTATTTACTCCTTTTAAAACCAATAACTCCGCCAGTTGAATCAGCGATTGCTTACCTCTGTAAGTCATCATCAGTAAATTAGACTGCTAAATTGCGGAATTTTTCGATAACCGACAACATTGAGTGGGCTTTCGCCGATGTTTCATGCCATTCGTTTTCCGCAACCGAATCGCGTGTAATGCCACCACCGGTATAGAGCACCATTCGGGAGGGGGTGATTTTCATACACCGGAGATTTACAAACAGATGGGTTTGATCATCGAAATGCACCGGGCCAAGATAACCGGTGTAGTATTCGCGATGATGTGCTTCGAAACGGTCAATCAATTTCAAGGCGTCCTCCAGCGGAAATCCGCAAACTGCAGGTGTGGGGTGCAGATCATTAATTAGCAAACGTAAGGCATCTGGTTCTGGCAGTTGAAACTCAAAGCGGGTGCAAAGGTGTTCAAGATTTCCTGTTGTAGAAGTAAATGGCTCGGAGACTTGTAAGTTTTGAACCTGGTGTTTTTGTACAATTTCGAGTATATAGCGACTCACAATTGCTTGTTCTTCAGTTTCCTTCGTCCCCCATTTTTCGGGCGATCCAAATACACGGGTTCCGGCCAATGCCATGGTGTGGCAATGACTGCCCTGGCATGAGATCAAGGTTTCGGGAGTGGCTCCCATCCAGGTGCCGTAGGGTGGCAAATGAGCAAGATAAACAAAGGCCTGGGGGTAATCAAAAACGAGGGTGGTATAAACCTTCATCAACAAGTCGTTTGTCAGGCGCTCAACCTTTGTGGATCGCGAAATAACCACTTTTTCAACTTCTCCATCCTTCAGAATATTTATCAAATGACCCAGGTTGTTCAGGTAAGTATCTTTGTTTGATTCTATTTTCTTCTCATCTTCCGTTGAGATGGGTTCTTTATTCATTGGAAAGTTGGCCGTGATGGGCAAGGGTTCGCCTTCATGATAGATTGAATCGGGCCTCAGTAGAATGGCAGGGACTTTTATTGACGAAATAAATGGTGCAAATAAAAACCCGGTTGACGACAATAGTTTTTCGGGATTGGTACTAGTTTGCAGTGGCAAGGTGTTTTGAACCCACAACTGTGATTGCCTGCCAGGTAAACGAAATAACACAAATGGCTGGTTTGTAGCAAGCAGAGATGATATGTTCTGATAAAAGCTGTTATTAGATTTCATCTATTACTTCTTGTCAATCACCATTACTGTAAGCCTCGACAAGCAAACTAATCGTTGTTTGTCATCAGTTATCCTGATCTCCCACACATGCAGCTTGCGCGAATTGGCAACTAATATTGCTTTTCCATACACAAAGCCTTCTTTTACCTTGCGCAGGTGATTGGCATTGATTTCGATACCTATAATGGTTTGAATGTTGTTATCAATAAGCAACACCGAACCCACACTGCCGAGCGATTCGGCCAGGGCAGCACTGGCACCACCATGCAATAAGCCTGCAGGTTGGCGGGTACGGTGATCCACAGGCATACGGGCGCAAAGGTAGTCGTTGCCTAATTCAGTGTATTCAATGCCAAGTTGTTGCATCATTGTGCCATGGTTCATGGCATTGAGCTCTTCTATACGGACTTGCTGTAGCATGAGATTTTGATTTTTAAAATTCCTGAAAACATTTGGATGCCTTTATTTTAACCTGGTCTTACCCCTACCGGTATTCTTCAGTCGTAACATCAAGGTAATCAGCAACATCAGCACTGTACCAAAGGCCGAAATTCGAGCTATATAGTCGCCATATATGACATAAAACGTCATCTTTTCTCCAGTGTAGATTTCCTGTTGGATCACACCTGGTTCCCAATATTTCGTAGCCTGTTGGATATCACCACGTTTGTTCACAAAGCACGAAATACCTGTATTCGCTGAGCGGGCAATGGAACGGCGCATCTCAATAGCGCGGATGGATGAAAATAAGAGGTGTTGGCGGTGGCCAGGCGTGTTTCCCCACCAGCCATCGTTGGTGATCACGAAAATGAGATTGGCACCATTGCGCACATAGCCTGCCATAAAATCGCCATACACCGATTCGTAACAAACGGCAGTGCCAACTTTCAGTCCTTCACTGTTCGTAAACGGAATCCGCTCGGCATCGGTGCCAAGGCTTCCAACCGTGCCACCCAAGTTAAAGGCAAGTTTTTCGATAAACTTAAAGTAGCGCACTAAGGGCATCACTTCAACACCGGGGGTGAGTTTTGATTTGTGATAAAGTTGATATTGCTGTGAAGTATCAAGGATCATGGCTGTGTTGTAAGCATCATAAAACATATCGGCGTCAGAGAATTTTCGTGCCGAAGGCGTTAGTTCCTCTCCTGGCTCAAACATCCTGCGCGTTGATAAACCAACGATCAGCGCGGCATTCGGAAAATCCTGCAAGTATTCCCTGAAGCGAATAACGCTGGGAGTGTAGTTCATGTGCTCCTCCCACACATATTCCTGGATGGCGCTTTCGGGGCATACAACAAACTGCGTCAGCTCATCTGTCTTTTGTGTGGCGATGTTCCAGATGCGATCCACCACTTCGAGGGGTGGCAACTCGTATTGTTCGGAATAAGGATCGAGGTTGGGCTGAACCACTACTACATCAACCGGTTGACCTTTGTCGGTTTCCCAACTTTTGTAAATACAAACAGAAGTGATGATCGGAGTGATAATAACTAAAGCAATGATGACACCCCGGAAGAATAAATTTTTTGTGTGTTCCTTATTTTGAGCAGCTTTTATCATAAAGAAAACAAGAATGTTCATGATAAGCACCCACAATGTTCCTCCAAAAATACCCGTAAACTCATACCATTGTATCCATTTGTGATAGGCAGCAAAACCATTCCCAAGGCTTAGCCAGGGCCAGTTCAGATCCCAGTGGTGATGGATAAATTCAAAGGTGATCCAATAGAAAATCAGGGCGAGATATCCTTGAGCAGGTCGTGTTAGTGTTCTTCGGCTTAAATGAAAAAGTACAAAAATGATAGTCATGAATACCGAATTGAGCACGATGGCCACCAAGGCCCCCACCAGAGTTGAGTTTACGATCCACCAGGTAGTAAGCAGATTCCAAATCAAAAATGCAGGTAAGACATAACCGATGAGCGCAAATGCCGATCTTGAATTTTTCCGGTTCCAGAAGTGGTCTTCAATCACCAGCAAAGGTACCAGGGCTACAAACAATAAGCCCGGGAATCCATTCATAGGCCAGGCCAGGCTGAGAAGTAGCCCGCTGAACAGGGAAAGAAGGAGGAGATGGAATCGTTTCATAAGTTTATTTTTTTGGTTCTTCTGCTAACCGGGTGAAAAAATATCTTTCTCGCACAATTAATGGTAGAACCATATTTTTAAGCCCACTATTAATCCCGACAGTGCTGTGATGTCACCTCTTCATTTTTTCTCTTCGGGGTGGACTCATTATTAAAATTAGAAAAGATACTTCTCATTTGGATATCTCTTACTGTGAATGGCCATTATATTGTAATACAGCACATCGCGCAGTTCTTCCAGGTTTTCTTTTTGAGTGGCTGAGATGAAAACTGCCGGTTCATTGTTGCGAGCCACCCAATGCCTTTTCAGTGTTTCCATATCGCGAAAAGTCATATCATCAATCGCTTCCTGTGATGCGACGTGTGGTGGAAGTGCATCTATTTTGTTGAATATCATCAATATAGGCTTGTCGTTGGCTTGTATCTCGGCCAGCGTTTGGTTCACAATGTCAATCTGCTCCTCAAAACCACGGTGTGAAATATCCACTACATGTACCAAAATATCCGACTCGCGCACTTCATCAAGTGTTGATTTGAATGCTTCGACCAGGGAATGGGGTAGTTTGCGGATGAATCCAACCGTGTCGGATAGCAAGAATGGCAGGTTGCCTATCACTACTTTGCGCACGGTGGTATCGAGGGTGGCAAAAAGTTTGTTTTCGGCAAATACATCCGATTTGCTCAGCACATTCATCAAGGTTGATTTTCCCACATTGGTGTAACCGATCAGCGCCACCCTCACCATGTTGCCGCGGTTGCTGCGCTGGGTGGTTTTTTGCTTGTCAATCTGCACAAGCTGACCCTTCAACAAGGCAATTTTATCGCGGATAATACGGCGGTCGGTTTCTATTTCTTTTTCACCAGGCCCGCGCATACCTATACCCCCGCGCTGTTTGCTCAAGTGTGTCCACATACGGGTGAGGCGGGGCAACAAGTATTGATATTGCGCCAGTTCGACCTGGGTGCGGGCATGTGCGGTGTGGGCACGACGTGCAAAAATGTCGAGAATTAAGTTGTTGCGATCCAGCACCTTGCATTGGAACACTTCCTGGATGTTGCGGATTTGTGATCCGTTCAGCTCATCATCAAACACGGCAGTATCAATGCCTTCAGCATGGATGTACGCAGCTATCTCTTCCAACTTGCCTGACCCGACAAAAGTGCGGGGATTTGGTCTGTCGAGGCGTTGCACAAAACGGTATTGCACCTCTCCTCCTGCTGTATCTACGAGGAAATCCAACTCATCGAGGAATTCATTGATTTTTTTTTCGCCCTGCTTTTGGGTAATCAAACCAATCAGGACAACTTTTTCAACCGTAGGTTTGATTTCTATAAGTTCAAACATCAAATACTATATTTACTTTGCAAAGATCATTACTGCTGTTTCACCAACGCTATTTACAAATCCCCTGTACATGCCCGAGGTATTGTAAGGCATGGCAATGTTACCATTTTTGTCAACAGCTATCACACCTCCGTTGCCTTTTTGCCTCACCAGCTTGTCCATCACCACCGAGTAGGCGGCATCGTACAGTCTCATGCCTTTGTAGAGCATTAACGCTGAAATATCGTAACTTACTACATTGCGGATAAAATATTCTCCGTGGCCGGTTGCTGAAACCGCGCAAGTTTCGTTGCTGGCATAAGTTCCGGCACCAATAATAGGCACATCCCCCACCCTGCCGAATTTTTTCATAACCATACCCCCGGTTGATGTACCTGCTGCCAGGTTGCCATGCTTGTCGAGTGCAACGGCTCCCACCGTGCCTTTACGGCCGGAATCATCATCCCTTTGTTTGATACGCAAGTATTCATTCCAGCTATGTTCGGTGCGAAAATACTCAGGATCAACAATTTCCAGGCCTTGTTGGGAGGCAAATTTCTCAGCACCAAGGCCAATCAGTAGCACGTGGGGTGAATTTTCCATCACCTCACGGGCAGCGGTGATGGGATTTTTTATGGTGTGAACACCCGCTACGGCGCCAGCCTGCAGGTTGCTGCCATCCATGATTGAGGCATCCAGTTCAATTTGTCCATCCGCATTAAAAACAGCACCCCTGCCGGCATTGAATACCGGGCAATCTTCCAGCACCCTGATGGTGGCCTCCACGGCATCAAGTGCGGTACCACCGGCTTTAAGGATGTTTTCGCCGGCATCAAGTGCCTTTTGAAGCCCGCTATGAGCATCGGCAAGCTTTTCGGGAGTCATTTTGCTTTCCTGCATATTACCAGCGCCCCCGTGGATCACCAGCACATAATCGGGCTTCTGAGCCGTTAAGACCAAAGGAAGAAGAATAGCCACAAGGGCTACTATTTTTAAAAACATAACTTTTATATTTTTCATCAACAAAATTTTTAAGTTTAAATAAACCAGCTTTTTATACTTATTAAACCGCTCAAATCTGCAGCCGTAACCAAGATAAATACTACAATGACCCATCGCACAAATTTCGCACCTTGTTTCACAGCCATGCGAGCAGCAATCAATGCACCAATGATATTACCAATGGCGTGTATTAGTCCAAATCTCCAGTCTATCTGTCCATTCAGAAAAAAAACAAATAGGGCGAAGGGTGTATAAAGCATCACAATCCATACTTTGATGGCATTGCCTTTCACCAAATCGTAGCCAGCGCCCAACACAATGGCAGCCAACAGGAAATACCCGACACCGGCCTGGAGAAATCCACCATAAAGACCAATGCCAAAGAAAACAACTATTTGCAGCCATCCGGGGCGTTTATCGGTAGTGGTTTCTTTGCCCTTAATCCACTGCGATGGTTTGATAAACATCATTATCAGTACGGCAAATAGTAAAAAGGCGATAATTTTCTTGAAAACCTGTTCGTTGATATCAATTGCCAACTGGGCGCCGATTACTGACCCTACAACGGCAGGTATTGCCAGACGAGTGCCATCCTTGATATTCAACACTTTAGCCTGCCTGAACGAGCCCGCCGAGGCCAGTGTCTGAAACAACACAGCAATGCGGGTGGTGCCATTTGCCATTTGTGGAGGCAATCCCAGGAACATAAATACCGATAGCGATATCACCGAACCGCCTCCCGCTAAGGTGTTGATGAAACCTGCCAGTATTCCGGAAACGACCAGAAGCATGATTTGAAGCGAAGTCATAGGGTCATGGTTAGGTGGGTTGAGTTGCTTTCTTTCCAATAACTATGATAATTCCGGCAAGCAGCAGCAGGGAAAGCGGATATAAAATATAGCCGGGAATGCCGTACGCAGCAGGGATCGTTCCCACCACAACGGCAACGACTCCTACTGCCAGCGCATAGGGCATCTGGGTTCGCACATGTTCGATATGGTTGCATGAGCTGGCCAGTGAACTGAGGATGGTGGTGTCGCTGATGGGCGAGATGTGGTCGCCAAGCACCGAACCTGCCAGTACACAAGAAACCACATTGTGAAAAACCGAAAGGGAAGTGTCGTAATCCAGCCCGTGTGCTTGCCCGATGAGCCAGGTTGCAGGAAGGATAAGGGGATAAAGGATAGCCATTGTTCCCCACGACGATCCGGTGGAAAAAGACACTCCTGCAGCAAATAAGAATGTGATAGCCGGAATCATAAACGGAGAAACCTCCCAGCTCAGGAGCAAGCGAGAGATAAAATCAGCTGTGTGCAAATGTTGGGTAATCAGTGCAATGGCCCATGCCATGATTAGGATCACAATGGCAGTGAGCATGGCGCGGAAGCCATCAATCAGGCTTTCGATACTTTCTTTCAACCCTATAAGGCGCTGGCTCACAGTAAGAACCAACGCCACCAACGTTGCGGCCAGCGACGACCACAACAAAGCGCGGTAAGTATCGGCCTGGCCTATAACATGCGAGAGGTTGTAGGAGAATGACTGATCCTGATCCCATGCCACAGCCTCCAGCCCGGTACCGATCAGGCCGGTGATGGTACCAATCACCACCACAAAAACAGGTATTGCAGCATTGTACCATCGGCTGGGTATGTTATCAGATGTTGCTGTGTGAAAAGTGTTTTTTTTAACTTCCTCATGTTCAGCTACTCTTGCTTTTCGTTCGGCTTTGAGCATGGGGCCAAAATCACGCCCAAGGTAAATGAGAATGCCCACAAAACCTATTGTCAGAAAAGGATAATAGGCGTATTGCAAAGAGTGAATAAACACCTGGTATGGGCTTTCGTTGAGATTTAGGGTTCGGATGCCATCTGATATATAGGAGAGTTGAGCGCCTATCCATGTCGTGACAAACGCCACAGCAGCAACAGGTGCAGCCGTTGAATCAACGATGTAGGCCAACTTCTCGCGGCTGATGCGCAAGCGATCGGTCATGGGGCGCATGGTATTGCCAACCACCAAGGTGTTGGCATAGTCGTCGAAAAAGATAGCAATGCCCATCAGCCAGGTGGCTATTTGTCCCGAACGTGACGAAGTAGCAAAACGCGACAGTTGGTTCACAACGCCTTTCATACCACCGTTACGGGTAATGAGGTTCACCATAGCACCAATCATCATTGAAAAGATAATAATGCTGATGTGCCCACGATCCAGGATGGCTTCAGGAATATAAGTATCAATAATTGTGGCGATGGCGTTAAAAATTGCTGCAATTACCCCCACCCCCCGAAAATACCAGATGATGAATGTGCCGGTTAGCAAGCCCATGAAAAGGGCAGAGATTACCTCTTTGAAAATCAGGGCAACCGCAATGGCAAGCAATGGCGGAAGAATAGACATCCAGAGCGGAATTGGCCTTACCGTGCGGCTGGCCTTAATTTCGCCAATCTTTACTTCCAGCACTTCCCTCGACTTGAAGGTGTAAGGAAAGCTGGCGATGCCTTCCTTAAATGCCAACAGCTGTTTTTCACCATTGATGAAAACTTCTATCGGCTCATAGCTGGATAAATTAATAGCTTCGGATGAGAGTACCAGTTGAATGTTTACTTCAACACGTTGAACGATGATGCCCGGGAGCTCAATTGTGATTGCGGGCTCGATTTCCTTTTCCTGCCGGGCTTTACTGCTTGGTTCTTGTGCCGTTGCAACTAAACCTGCTAAAGATAGAAACAGTGTTAGGAAAATGTTTGTCAGAGTTTTACGCATGAATATCAAGAAAAAATCAATGGTAAACGATCGTTCTGAGAAATTTTGCGTAAATATACATATAGTGGCTGATCCGGGATGCAATAATGGTCTTATCGGATCAATACAAGCCTATAAATCACCAATGATTTGTTTGGCCTCAGCAGGGCAATGGTCAATCAGGTCTTAATCCAGAAGACTTTATTGAAAAAGGTAAATATTTAGGAAAGGTATAGGGTATAGAGTATAGGGCGTGTGGAATTTCTCTATTTCCTTATACCTTATACCCCTATCTCCCAATACCCAAACAGATAGGGAAAAAGGATAGTTTACAATAACCCCAGCTCCAGCATCGCTTCGTCGCTCAGCATGTCTTTGTTCCAAGGCGGGTCGAAGGTGAGAATGACTTCTGCTTGGGTAATGCCCCTCACTCTTTCAACAGCTTCTTTTATATCCACAGGCAGGGTTTCGGCCACCGGACAATTCGGAGCGGTCAGGGTCATGGTGATGGTAGCCTTTCCCGAAGACTCAATATCAATGCCATAAATCAATCCCAGGTCGTAGATGTTCACAGGGATTTCGGGATCGAAAATCTGGCGCAGTTCTTCAACAATGCGGTCTTCCAACTCGCGGATATGATTGCTACCTGCCATAGGGTTATTATTTCGACTTGAACGCAAGGGCATAGAATTTCATTTGCTTGACCATAGAAATCAAACCATTTGACCGTGAGGGCGAGAGGTGTTCTTTCAATCCAATTAGGGTAATGAATTTCAATGGTGCTGCCATGATATCGTCGGGTGTTTGATTCGATAAAGCCCTGATTAACAAACTGATGATGCCTCGCGTGATCACGGCATCACTGTCGGCACTAAAAACCACTCTTCCATCCTGCATTTCTGCATGTAGCCACACCCTTGATTGGCAACCGTGGATGAGGTTGGATTCAATTTTGTATGTTGGATCAATCAATGGCAGATACTTCCCTATCTCGATCAGGTAGTTATAGCGGTCTAACCAGTCGTCGTAGATATCAAATTCCGCGACTATTTCTTTTTCGATATCCTCAACGGTCTTGCTCATAGGTTGTTTGTACTGGTTGATTGGAGTTTCAGGCAAACATTTGTTTCACTTTTTCAATAGCTTCAATGAGCCTGTCAATTTCTTCGGTGGTGTTATAGAACGCTAGCGAAGCGCGGATGGTGCCGGGTACGCCAAACCGATCCATGATAGGCTGGTTACAGTGGTTTCCGGTACGCACTGCGATTCCAAAACGGTCAATAATGGTACCTGCGTCGTAGGGGTGAATTTCGCCAATTAGGAACGACACAATAGAGGTTTTTTCACTGGCGGTTCCGATAATCCTGATGTCCGGAATTTCAGTCAAGCGCTGAGTCAGGTAATCAAGCAGTTCTTTTTCACGTTTCTCGATTTGATCCACTCCAAGTTCGCCAATATATTCCAGCGCTTTGCCCAGTGCGATTGCATCGGCCACGTTGGGCGTACCGGCTTCGAACTTATACGGCAATTCGTTGTAGGTGGACTTCTCAAACGACACATTCAGTATCATTTCGCCGCCACCCTGGTAAGGAGGCATAGCGTTCAGCCATTTTTCCTTTCCGTAAAGTACGCCAATACCCATGGGTCCGTAAGCCTTGTGACCCGAAAAGCCGTAGAAGTCGCAATCCAGCTCTTGCACATCAATTTTCATGTGAGCGGCTGCCTGGGCGCCATCAATAAGCACAAGAACACCACACTGGTGGGCTGCTTCGATGTATTTTTGCACCGGCACAATGGTTCCCAATGTGTTCGAAACATGGGTAAGGGCTAACAGGCGGGTGCGCTCGTTTAGTAAGTTCAGAAAGGCCTCAAAATCAAGCTCTCCGTTATCAAAAACCGGTATTACCTTAAGTTTTGCACCTTTTTCTTCGCAAAGCATCTGCCACGGGACGATGTTCGAATGATGCTCAATGTGCGAGATAATGATCTCATCGGCTACGCCAATGAATTTTCTCCCATAAGTGGCTGCCACCAAATTTATTGATTCGGTGGTTCCACGGGTAAAAACAATCTCGTGTGCATAACCGGCATGCAAAAAGTGCTGTATCTGCCTGCGTACATTCTCATAGGCTTCTGAGGCTTTGATGCTCAGGTAATGCGCCCCACGGTGAACATTGGAATTCAGCGAAGTGTAATAATCGCTGAGGGCCTTTATAACGCACACTGGCTTCTGGGTGGTGGCGGCATTGTCGAAATACACCAATGGCTTGCCATAAGCTGTTTGGCTGAGTATTGGAAATTCGCTTCTTATCTGCTCAATGCTTAGCTTCAAGGGGTCGGGTTTTTGGTGTATATAAGTTCAGCAATTGATACGGCTCAAGTCAATATCAAACGAATACTTCCGGCGTTCGTTGCAGTCGAGGATGCACTGATCGCAGATTGAGAGCTCTCCGCGCAACCGTTTCGTTACCATTTCGTCAATGCGGTTACGCAAAGGCGCAATGTTGATTTTGTGTATGATCTCCGAGGCAAAGGCATTCATCAGCGCCATGCGGGCAACATCTTCCGAAATGCCTCGAGAGCGCATGTAGAACATTGCCCCGGGGTCTAACTGCCCCACGGTGCTGCCATGGCTGCACCTCACATCATCAGCATAGATTTCAAGTTGGGGATTTGAATCAACGGTGGCCTTATCAGTGAGCAGGATGTTGCGATTTTTCTGGTACGCGTTAGTTTTTTGTGCGTCTTTACGAACCAGGATATGCCCGTTGAAAACCGCCCGGGCTTGGTCGTCAAGGATTCCCTTGAAAAGTTGGTTGCTGTTGTTGTTGGGTTTCTGGTGGTCAACCATAATGTTGTTATCAATATGCTGTTCTTTATCAACAAGATACAACCCATAAAGATTGGTTTCGCACCCTTGACCGTTAAGGTTTACGTTCATATTATTGCGTATGATACCAGCATTCAGGGTAAGGGTGTTGCTCAAAAAACGGCTGAAGCTATGCTGTTCAACCCAGGCATGGGTGATCAGTGTCGAATCGCTGTCTTTGTTCTGCAAATTATAGTATTCAAGCTCGGAATTTTCGGTTAATATAATCTCCGTTACCGAATTGATGAGGCTTTGCTTGTGCAGCAGGCTGTGATCGCAGTGGAGCAGTTGCAATTTGCTGTTTTTACCCATGATCACCAGGTTGCGGGGCTGGATGAAAAGGTTTTCGGTAAGGTTGATGATGTTGATGATCTGTATAGGCTTATCAACAACCACACCGTCGGGAACATAGATGAATAGTCCGTCCTGGGCAAAGGCAGTGTTCAATGCAACAAACCCATTGTTGCTCACCTTGCTATAACGGGCATAATGATTTTCGATCACCCGGGGCATGGCCTTGAAGGCGCTGGCAAGGCTTCCTACTACAATACCCCCTGGGAGTGTACTAAGGCTTTCATCTTTAAAAACCAACCATCCATTGAGTTGTGTAAACAGATACGATTCCAGATCATGTACTTCGCACATGAATATTTTTTCAACATCCACGTCCTTCTCAAATGGTTTGAAGTGCTGCTTATATTCAAGCATGAGTGGTTTCGATAAGTTGGTACCTTGCCAACCCTCTGTTTTAGTGTCGGGCAAACCAAACTTCACAAAGTCCCCGATAGCCTGCTTGCGGATATTTCTGATGTATTCGTTATCGGACGAGAAGTTGCTCCGCAAATTATCATCGAATAATTTCAACATCTTCTCCTTGAAGGTATTTTCGGTGAGGATAGGGGTCATGCTTCTGTTTTTAAATTATAATCATCCATTGAACAACATTTGCGAATATCAGGTGTGTTGCCTGATCCACTCATATCCTTTTTCTTCGAGTTCAATGGCGAGTTCGCGGCCGCCTGATTTTACGATGCGCCCGTCGAAAAGTACGTGCACGAAGTCGGGTACAATGTATTCGAGCAAACGTTGGTAATGTGTGATCACAATAAAAGTGTTATTCTCGGTTCTCAGCTTGTTAACACCAGATGCCACGACACGAAGGGCATCAATATCGAGGCCCGAATCGGTTTCGTCGAGTATAGCCAGGGTAGGTTCGAGCATGGCAAGCTGGAAAATTTCATTCTTTTTCTTTTCGCCACCCGAAAAACCTTCGTTTACCGAACGAGTGGTGAGGCTCGTCTGCATTTCAAGCAATTTCTTGGTTTGTTCCATCTTCTGCAAAAATTCCTTTGCAGGAATGGGATCCAGGCCTTTGTATTTGCGCTGCTCGTTGAGGGCTGTTTTCATAAAATTCACAAGACTCACTCCCGGAATTTCAACTGGGTATTGAAAACCAAGAAAAATACCCTCACAGGCACGCGCTTCCACACTCAAGTCGAATAGGTTTTTTCCTTTGTATATGATTTTTCCACCGGTAACATCAAATACCTCACGACCCGCAATCACTGATGCCAGCGTACTTTTACCGGTTCCGTTGGGCCCCATGATGGCATGAACCTCTCCTGCCCTGGCTTCTAAATTGATGCCTTTCAGGATTTCTTTGCCCTGGATCTCAACTTTCAGATTTTTAATTGATAACATTTCAAATGAATTATACTGTTGTTAGTCAAATTGTTTTGGGTTATCAGGCTAACCAACACTTCCCTCGAGGCTGATGGCCAATAGTTTTTGCGCTTCGATGGCAAATTCCAGGGGCAGGTGTTTGAGCACTTCCCTGGCGTAGCCATTCACGATCAGGCCCACGGCATTTTCGCTGTCAATTCCGCGTTGTTTGCAATAAAACAACTGGTCTTCAGAGATTTTCGAGGTAGTGGCTTCGTGTTCCACAATTGAAGATTTGTTTTCGTTGTGGATGTAAGGGAAGGTGTGTGCCCCGCATTTGTCGCCCAAGAGCAGCGAGTCGCATTGGGTAAAATTCCTTGCATTTTCAGCACGTTTGATCATTTTGACCAATCCGCGGTAGCTGTTGTTGCTGTGGCCAGCCGAAATACCTTTCGAGATGATGGTGCTCCTGGTATTCTTTCCCAAATGAATCATTTTGGTTCCTGTGTCTGCTTGCTGATAATGATTAGTCACCGCCACTGAATAAAACTCACCGATTGAATTGTCGCCCATGAGCACCACACTGGGATATTTCCAGGTGATGGCCGAGCCGGTTTCAACCTGTGTCCACGAAATCTTGCTGTTGTTTCCTTTGCAGATGCCCCGTTTGGTAACGAAATTAAAGATGCCGCCTTCGCCTTTTTTGTTGCCGGGATACCAGTTCTGTACAGTTGAGTATTTAACTTCGGCATCTTTCATTGCCACAATTTCGACTATCGCTGCATGCAGTTGGTTTTCGTCGCGCATGGGAGCAGTGCAGCCTTCCATGTAGCTTACATAGCTTCCTTCGTCAGCAATGATAAGTGTGCGTTCAAACTGCCCGGTATTGGCAGCATTAATACGGAAATATGTGCTCAGCTCAAGCGGGCAACGCACCCCTTTGGGAACATAGCAAAACGACCCATCGCTGAAAACAGCCGAGTTGAGGGCTGCAAAAAAATTGTCGTTAATCGGAACTACCGATGCCATGTATTGCTGTATAAGATCGGGATGATTTTGCACGGCATCGCTGAATGAGCAAAAAATAATTCCCAACTTTGCCAGGGTTGCGCTAAAAGTAGTCTTCACCGATATGCTGTCAATTACAGCATCTACGGCCACACCCGTCAGGCGTTTCTGTTCTTCGAGTGATATGCCAAGTTTGTTGAAGGTTTCGATCAGCTCGGGATCTATCTCGTCGAGGTTGCTAAGGGTTTTTTTCTTCTTTGGGGCAGCATAGTAGATAATATCCTGATAGTCAATGCTCTTATATTTGATATGGGCCCATTGGGGTTCGGTCATCTCCTGCCATTTGCGAAAAGCCTTCAACCGAAAATCCAGCATAAACTCCGGTTCATTTTTCCTGTCCGAAATCATGCGGATGGTATCCTCGTTCAGCCCTTTCGGGAAGATATCCATCTCAATATCGGTGTAAAAACCGTATTTGTAATCCTGCTGGGTTATTTCTTCCAGTATGTTGTTTTGGTCTTTTTCCATCTCTAAAGTTATGCCCGGACTTTATTTAGATTAAATTTAAATAAGCAGTCAAAAGTACTAAATAAACACGTTGCATATCGAAAATACAACTTCGATAGGGTGGTAGAGCTGTTTTATGCAATTTTGCAATAACATAGGGACTGCTAAATTATTGCTTTTTATGTAAGTTTGAGTTACAGTTTTCACAATGGCATTAATGGCTGCTAAAATTATTCGGCACTATATTTGGGTAACAAATTACACTGATAATTGCCGGACCTTTTAACCTTCATTGAGGACATATGTTCAAGTTCTACAGGTCTATTATTGTTTTTAAGCAATTTCTAAAGCAACTGTGTAAAATCAAAGTTAAATTAAGAAATGAATCAACGCGCTTTGTTTAGTTTAATGGGGTTTTTCATTCTTACAGCGTTTTGGGCCCCAAAGGATACAGTCTATCATCCTGTTAAAAACGAAAGCTTCACCAAGGGCGAAGCGCTTTATTTTAAAATGACTATCGGAAT
>JAUXXY010000216.1 GCA_030684735.1 Bacteroidales bacterium
TTCATATCAGGGATAAAGGTTTTCAATGTTTCAAAAACTTTATCACCTTTTAGTAGCCCGTGGGTAGTAAGGGTAAAATCCATAAGTCCCCAAATAGCTTTACGGTTTAATCTTTTTACCCAAGTTGTATATACGGGGAGTTTGTCCATGGCATGTAGCCCTCCAATAAAAGCACCAATTGAAGACCCTGAAACAGACGATATTTGAAAACCCTGTTTAGTTAATTCGTTGATAACGCCGATGTGGGCAAGTCCTCTGGATCCACCACTCGATAATACTAATGCCACATTCTGTTTCATGTTCTATACTTTTAGTTCAAGTGAAAAATTTTCAGGATATTTTGCGGTAACATCATTATACATTGAATTTATTTGTAGCATTACAGTATTTATGTTTTCAAGATTGTCTATTACCCCTTTTATTCCGATTTCTTTTTTCTGATAATCAAGATAGGTAACTACAATTGGGACTTTTGTTTTAACGGCTATATAATAAAATCCTTTATTCCACTTGGCAACTTTTTTTCTCGTGCCCTCCGGTGAAATAATTATGTGTAATTCTTGTGATTCTTCAAGTATTTGAGCAACGCAGTATATCGCATTTTTATCTTTAACACCACGAACCGGAATAGAACCATACCATTTCATTACAATATTCATTGGGAAAAAGAAAAGCTCTTTTTTAGATAAAATTGTATGCTTAATACCAATCTCATTAAGAAATAGTTTACCATATAAAGCATCGTAGTAGCTGGTATGAGGTGCAAATATGATAATGCTCTTTTTGACATCAGGAAATTTACCACTGATTTTCTAACCATAAACTTTTGTCAAAATGTATCCTGAAATGGTATTCATTTCCTACAACCAATTTATTGTTTCAACTTCCTTACCGTAAAATCATCATCAGTTAAGCCTGTGTCATACTTAACATCCGACATCTGCATTTTGGTTTTGTGGTTTTTCTTCAGGTCGGTCATTTCAATTTCGGTCGCATTCCAGTAATTGTCAATTTTTTTGAAAGTGTATTTCGCTTCTTTAATCTTATTGTTTGCCTTATCGTAATACTCCATAAGTTCAGGATAGAAGTTTGTTTTGTTGATGCGTACAATTACTTTAGAGTAATCGGAACGGTTCAGTGGAGTAAGTTCAAGTACAAAAACATCCGCTTCGGTTTTCAGTAATTTTGGCGTGTACTTCGCTGAGTATAATACAGACTCCATGTCATCATAAGAAAAGTCAGTGCCGGCAAAGTTTTGATTTTTTGCGCTGGTTGCAATTCTTCTTTCCTTGCCAAATGCAGGCAAATACAAATACATCACATCATCGGGCAATGATAAAACAGATATTCCGGTTTGCGATGCAGGGGACGTAAAACGAAACATACGCTTATCAGTATCCTTCTGTTGAATGGTTGCTTCACGGATTTCCTCTTTCCCGTTTTTGTCAATCAGAATAATTTTATTTTTCCCTGTCATGTCTTTGGGTGAGTACATCACATCGTCCATTTTTTTAAGAATGGTGCTTGCATCCTGTGCATTGGCAGAAAAAACACCTCCTGCCACGATAATGGCGGTCATTACCGCTGTTTGAATTGTTGATTTCATACTTTTTATTTTTTTTTGTTAATGATTGTTTGTTACTATTTTGCGTTTCCTATTTGCTAAAATCAGTATCACTGGCAGTAAAGTGAGCGCACCCAAGCCCGAACCAAACATGCTTATGGCAACCAGTAACCCGAAATTTTGCAAGGGCACGATTTGGGAAAACAGAAGGACTAAAAATCCAGCTGATACCGATATAACATTGATAATTACCGCCTTCCCACTAAGCAATATGGTTTCTTCTATAGCTTTTTCAGCATCTCCATGGCTTATCAAATGCTTATTAAAACCGGTAATTACATGGATGGAATAATCGATGCCGATACCCAAAGCAATGCTGGCCACAAGTACGGTAGCAATATCGAGGGGGATACCAGTTATCCCCATGAACCCGAATAACACAATAATAGTGGCAACAACGGGTATGGCGGCAAAAATCCCTTTTGAAGCGGAGCGTAAAATCAATCCTACTATTAATACAACCATAACAATGGCTATCAACAAGTTGTTATACTGGCTATTTATCAAACTGCTGTTGAGCTTAACATACACAGACGGCATCCCGGTCAATTCAATTTTACAATGTTCGTTCGGGTTATCCTCGATGAACCGGTTCATTTTTGCAGTAAACACCTCAAGTTCTTTACTGTCAACCGATACAAATTTCGATTGAATAATTCCTTTGGAAAGGTTGTCATTCACGAGTTGGGGCATAACCTCCTGCCCATCGAGCAGAAACCATAATTGTTCAATTTTTGCCTTGTCGTCGGGAATTTTTTTACCCTCGCCCATGGCATCGTTCATTTGTTCAATCAGGTCTGCTATCGACTGTGTTATTTCAATATTCGGGTCTTCCTTCATGAAATGTTCGGTACTAATCATCATCTTCAGCACCTCGGGACTTTGCATATCACCTTCAAAAACAACAAATACCGGTAATGAGCCGCCAAATTTTTTCTGCATAACACCCTCTGCAACCCTTGTTGGATTATCTTTCTTGAAATAGTCGGCCATGTTAACGCTGGTCTTAATAAGAAACATGCCGCCAATACAAAGCATCAGCAGAAAGCCCCAGCTCATAAATGTATATTTGGGATGTTTAAACAAAAACTTCACTAATGGCAATAAAATCTTATGGGTTAATATTGTTTTCTTTTCTTCGGATTCAATAGCTGTTTTTTTGCCATACATTGAAAGCGTAGAGATAAGAGCAGGAACAAAAAATAGGGATAGTATTAAAGCGATTAATGTACCAACCGCTGTAAATATCCCGAAGTCTTTAATCATGGTGAGGTATGCCCCAAATACGAATGATACAAACCCGATGGCCGTGGTTACTGCTGCCAGTATTACAGGAACTATAATATATCTAAGTGCTTGAACTAATGCCTGTTTTCTGTCTGCAAGTTTTATGTGGTTAATACTGTTGAGTACATGAATTGTATAAGCACTTCCAACGGCAAGCAACACAACCGGAATAATATTTGAAATAATGGTCAACTCATACCCGGTTACTGCCATTATACCAATTGTCCATACAACGGCCAGTCCTGCTGTGAGCAACGGTAACAAAACTCCGCCAAAAGATTTGAAACTTAACAATAAAACAATGGCTATTACGAGAAAAACGATGGGAACAAGCCAAACAATATCCGAAACAATCAATTCGTTAATGTCGTTCATCATCATGGGCAGACCGCCAAAGTAAATTGTTTCGGGCAAATCCAATGCTTCAATTTTATCCTTAATTTCTGTTGCAACAGCCTGTTTGTCTTCATCAGGAAGAAGTGTAAACATAATTGCGGTTGCCGTCCCGTCCTCTGAAACAACAGCTCCTTTATACATCTCTTTAGAGAAAACGTAGGTTTTAAGGCTGTCTAACTGCAATTGTTTATCGGGTAAATTATACTCATCAACCAGCTTGCCGATTTCAATTCCCCATTCCGAGCTTTTGATATCGAGAATATTGGTTAAGCTTGTAACGGAAGAAACACCATTGGTATATTTAAGGCTGTCAGTAATTTGCTTTATATGCTGAATGACTTCTGCTTTAAAAACATCATCGGTTTCCAGAACAATCATTCCCATATCGTTTCCGCCAAACTGTGTGCCTATCTCCTTGTACAACTTGGCAGCAGGGTCATCATCGGGTAAAGAGCTTATTATGTCAGAGTTTATATGCAAGTCTTTTGACTCGTAAATAAAGAATACGGTTAATCCTGCGACAGCTAAAATTATCAGCCATTTAAATTTTACTATGCCTTCTGCAAATCTGTTCATATTGTGTTGTTTTATGAATAATTATACCTAATATGTTTTTTAGTCAGTTTTAGTGCAAAAAAAAATTATCGAGACAAACCTTTTGTAAGTATTCTAAGTAAATCTTCAAAATGAGGGGAGTATTTTACATATTTGTTCTGTAGAAAGAACGGTATCTCAAGGCCTTTTATTACCATAATAAATACATCTAATAAAACATCCATATCTCCGATAACTGAAAATTCACCTTTGTCAACTCCTTGTAATATTATTTTTTTAAGGTTTTCTTTTTCCCATGCATCTAATTCGGTCCGTAAATCATCAATGAAATGAAAATGTTCAAAAAAATCAGCTTTTAGTGTTTCATGATAATTTGCAGCAGTATTTAAAATCTCCATTCTTTTTGCGAGGTATTTTATTATTTTTTCTGAAGCATTTAATTCAGGATTTCTTACAATTATAGCCAACTGATTTTTCAGGTTTATCATTTCTATTGATACCACTTCCTTAAACAATTCCTCCTTGCTTGAAAAATGATAGTATAAGGAACCTTTCGCTTTCCTTGCAATTTTTGCGATTTCGTCCATTGAGGTTTTGTGAAACCCAAAGCGACTGAAAAGCTTATTCGCAACGCTTAAAATTGATTCTTTAGTATTATGAACGCTCATATTATTTTTGTACTAATATTGTTTTACAGTGCAAAGATAGATATGTTTTTTATAATCCAAGTTTTTTTAACATTTTTCTTTCTAAGAATGAGTACATTCTGATCCCGCATATGCGGGATTTGCCACCAACCTGCCCGCCCCTGCAGGCCTTTTCTTTGGCAGGCGGGAGCAATAAAACACAAAATATCACCAAGAAATAACAGTTTGATTATCCGTATTTTGTGTAATTTGGTGTTTTGGTGGCATTACATTATTTTTTGACTTTTAAGGTGGACTCAAGAATAGAATGTATATAATACTCCCCGTTTTTTAGACCAGTGGTTAAGGTTTATAAGTTACTATTTTTACTGGTTTAAATTATGAAAGAAACAAGAAGAAGATTTTCAGCGGCCTTTAAGGCCAAAGTAGCCATAGAAGCGCTCAAGGAGCGCGATACATTGGCGTCGTTATCAAATGAATATGGAATACATGGAAACATGATCAAAAAATGGAAGCAGGACTTTTTGACTCGTTCGATAGAGATTTTTGAAACCAAAGCTTCAGGTCATGATTTCGAATCGGAGCGAGAAAAGCTTTACGCAAAAATTGGGCAATTGGAAATGGAAAACGACTGGCTAAAAAAAAAGTTAGGGAGGAGCTGAGTATGGATAAAATCAGAAGCTATGTATCAGCAAATGAGAAAATAAGCATTCGGCATCAATGTGATCTGTTAGGGATTAATCGTAGCAGCATTTATTATGATCCTATTGGAGAAAGCGATGAGAACCTGAAGATAATGCGAATGATGGATGAGTATCATCTTGACTATCCTACCTATGGGGTTTTGCAGATGCAGGATTTCCTCTCGTTTAAGGGATTACTTGTAAATCATAAACGGGTCAGGCGCTTACTTCGGTTAATGGGGATTATGGCTATTTATCCAAAACGCAATTTAAGCAAACTGGGACATGCAAAGTACATACGGCCCTATTTACTCAAAGGCCTTGAAATTACTCGTCCCAATCAAGTTTGGGAAATAGACATTACCTATATTCCGATGGCCAAAGGGTTCATGTACCTGTCAGCAATTATTGATGTTTATAGCCGATTTGTAGTTGGGTGGGATGTTTTTAACAGCCTGGATGCAGAGAATACACTAACAGTGTTTAAACGCGCTGTCGCCCAATATGGCAAGTCTGAAATTATTAACTCTGACCAGGGAAGCCAGTTCACATGTGCATTGTGGACAAGTTATGTTGAGCAATCAGAAATAAAGATTAGTATGGACGGAAAAGGGAGAGCCATTGATAATATTTACATAGAAAGGCTCTGGAGAACGGTAAAGCAAGATTATGTTTACTTGAATCCAGCATCAAATGGAACAGAGCTTTATCAAGGTTTGCGTGATTTCTTCACGCATTACAATACCCAAAAAACCCATCAGGGCATTGAAAGACAGATACCTATAAACAAATACCGGCAAGTAGCCTGAAGTTACAATAGACTAATATCACTTAACAGAACAAAACATTCAGAACAAAAGAATGGAAAAAACTAAACATAGATTTGAGAAAAGGACTGGGGACACAAAAAACCAGAATAACTTTTTTATGACCTCTTTGAAGGAGGTCAAAAAGTTATTTCCGGTTTTCTGTGTTGTGATATCTTCCCCCAAGAAATGCAAAAATGAAATTCACGAAACAAATCTAAAATCGCCATCAAAGCACCTTAAAAAGATAATTTTGTGGTCTAAAGAATGGGTAGTAGCTGAGTAAGCAGAAATGAATAAACGCAGCAATGGTGGGTTAGCAAAAGAGCTGCAATGCGGGATAGCCAAAACGCCTTTGGCGAAAAAGTGCGGTAGGGTTAAATATAACTTTTGGATCGGATCGAGTTTCGGTATATTTCATTTTCAGTCTGTGTTTGTCAGGTTGAAGTGAAAAGTCGGCGGTGCTGTTGTCCTTTTTTCGCTTGTGCATAATTGCCTTAATTGACTAAATTTGTAGATCGTAAGGCTATTACATTATTATCTCATTCTAAAGTTGCTATGATTTTGGTGCACGTTCCTCGGATTACTGCCAGGCTCAGCTACACATTCAAGCTGATCTTCAGCACTTTGCTTGGATGTCAGTTCAGATTTACCACCAACGACAATGATTATGTCGTCCATGAGGATGCAAAATTTAGCTATGGGCCTTTGGCCATCGGCGCTGGTTTACATTTTCACGCTTCCGATTTACTTTTTGAAACCGGAATTGGACATCCACGGCTACAAGTGGGTGAATTTGAGGGTGTTAAAACAATTTTCCCTGTATATGTTACCAATGCCGTGCTGCCATACGATCCCTTTGCTGCTTCGTTTTTCATGGTATCGCGCTACGAAGAATACATGCCGTACATCAAAGACATCTATGGCCGTTTTCCGGTGTTCGAGAGCCTGGCCTTTAAACAAGGTTTTATCAATAGGCCCGTTGTCAACTTATGGGCCAGGCAGGTAGCAGGCATTCTTAAGAGCCATTTTCCTGAATTCAACTGTAAGCCAGGGCACTACAATTTTGTTCCTACCTTCGATATAGATCAGGCATGGGCCTACCTGTCGAAAGGAGTTGTCCGTAATGCAGGGGCTATGATCAAGCAGGCAGGACGCGGACAGTTTTCTGACATCGCACATCGCCTCAAGGTGCTGACACGCAGAATCCCCGACCCCTTCGATACTTACGGATATCAATTTTCTCTTCAGCAGCAATTTGGCCTCAAGCCGATCTATTTCATCCTGTTTGGCCGCTACGGAACCTTCGACCGCAATACTCCTGTACAAAGTGTACATTTTAGTAAACTGATCAAATCACTAGCCGATACGGCTCAGGTAGGCCTACATCCCTCCTACGCCTCGAATACCGATATACAGCTGTTGAAAGAAGAAAAAAAAGGGTTGGAAGATGTACTAAACCGTGAAGTATACTGTAGCCGCCAACATTATCTCAAACTCAACCTGCCCGAAACCTATCGAAACTTGTCATTGGTAGATGTTACTTACGATTATACCATGGGCTTCGCGGCCCGACCGGGTTTTCGCGCCGGCATTTGCACGCCATTCCAATTTTATGATATTGATTTCGAAACCGAAACATCCATCACTGTTGTTCCGTTTGCTGTGATGGATGGAACCCTTAGAGACTACATGGATTTGCAACCCAAGGAGGCCATCAAACATATAGAAGCATTAATTAATGAAGTTAAGGCTGTACATGGTACATTTGTGAGTTTGTGGCACAACGAATCCTTATCCGAAACCGATCGCTGGCTGGGCTGGCGCAGGGTTTATGAGGAGTTAATCCATCGGGCTATGCCCTGATAACCATAACAACATGATCAGGTATCTGAGAAACTACGAGATCAACCGCAGCCTTTGGGATCGCTGTGTATCACAGGCATACAATGGCAATGTGTATGCTTGGTCGTGGTATCTCGATATTGTATGCGATGGATGGGAGGCGCTGGTCGAAGGCAACTACACAAGGATTTTTCCACTCACCCCTGCCCGAAAAGCTGGTATCAGGTATTTATTTCAGCCACCATTTACACAGCAATTAGGACTTTTTTCAAAGGGATCACCCGGAGGTGATATGACCGATGCCTACCTGTCGGAATTGCAAAAGTTCTACCGCTTTGCCGAAATAAACCTTAATCATTGCAACCGGGTGCAACAAGCAAAATGCCGCGTGGTCATGAGGCGAAACTACGAGCTCGACATGATTCAGCCATACCAAGACCTCAGGTTGCTTTATTCTGAAAACACTATACGCAATATCCGCAAGGCCGAAAAGGAGGGCATCAGCATAACTAATATTGCCGACCCCAAAAGCATCATAGCTCTATTCAGGCAGCAAAAAGGTAAAGACCTGAAAAACTTTAAGCCACAACATTATACAATCCTTGAGCAACTTATTTACAAATGCCTATACAAAAACATGGCCATCAGTTTAGGCGCCTACGATAGGTTCAATCACCTGGTGGCCGGTGCTTTCCTGCTAAAAAGTCACCACCGGCTGATCTTTATCTTTTCGGCAACCAGCCCGGCAGCTCGAGCCAGCGGTGCAATGCATCTGCTCATTGACACCATCATTCAAAATCATTCAAGTCAGGCACTTACATTTGATTTTGAAGGCTCGGATATCCCTGGACTGGCAAGGTTTTATGCTGGTTTTGGTTCAAAAGAAGTGATGTACCCGCAGGTTTTCATCAACCGCCTGCCGTGGCTAATCAGTACTGGGGTCAGGTTGATAAAAGTCTTACGGTAATAATTATTTTTTCGCCCATACTACATTAATTTATTTAATTTTGTTCAGAGCAAAAATCCGGCAACGCTTAAAATCATACGCATGATTATTCAAACCTTGGGAAACCGCAACACCATCATTGACCAAATTATTGCCGAAATGAGAGATGTGCAGGTGCAGGGTGACGCCTTGCGCTTCCGTCGCAACCTCGAGCGATTCGGCGAACTTGTTGCATATGAGATTAGCAAGGAGTTGAAATATCACACAACAGAAGTTGTGACCCCACTCGGAACCGCCGATGTACCTGTGCTTTCTGAATACCCTGTAATGGCAACAATCCTTAGAGCGGGTCTGCCTTTGCATAATGGTATGCTCAATATATTCGATAAATCATCCAATGCTTTTGTTTCGGCCTACCGTCGCCATACCAAGGAGGGTTCGTTCGAAGTAATGGTTGATTATATTTCAAGCCCCGACATTGACGGTAAGGTATTGATATTGAGCGATTCTATGCTGGCCACCGGTCTTTCCATACACTTGTGCCTCCGCGAATTATATACATATGGCAAACCGAGTCATATTCATATTGTTACAGTGCTTGCCAGTGTCGAAGGGATAGATTATCTCAAGCGCAACCTATCGGGCGATGATATTACCTTATGGGTTGGCGCCGTTGACGATGAGCTCACTGCGCAGGCTTATATTGTCCCTGGCCTTGGCGATGCCGGCGACCTGGCTTTTGGCGTTAAAAACTGACCTATATAATATGATTAATGATGCCACTGCAAATAAAAAATACACTTGTTACAGAGAATTTTAAAATCTCCCTTCATTCTATTCGCAGCCATAAACTGCGCAGCATACTTACCATCCTCATCATAGCCTTCGGAATAATGGCTCTTGTGGGCATCCTTACATCCATTGATGCGATTCGCTACTACCTTAATTCCAATTTCACGCGCATGGGAGCCAACACGCTTACCATACAAAACAGGGGGCTTAGGGTGCACATGGGCAACCAAAGCAGCAGTCCTAAAACCTACAGAGTCATTTCATGGGATGAAGCCAGGCGCTTCAAGGAAGAGTTTACTTTCCCGGCACATATATCAATCTTTGTATATGGCACTGGCACCGGAACCGTGTCGTTCGGATCAGAAAAAACACATCCCAACATACCGGTGATTGGCACGGATGAAGGCTATATTGTTACATCAGGCAATGAAATTGCACAAGGACGTAACTTTTCGGCACATGAGATACAGAATGGCAACCATGTGGCCATCATCGGAAGCAGTTTGGTAAACACACTCTTTAAGAAAAATGTTGATCCGATTGGGCAGATAATCAATATCGGAGCTAACAAATACCGTGTAATAGGCGTATTGAAGGGAAAAGGCTCCTCCATCGGCTTTTCAAGCGACAATCTTTGCCTGTTGCCGGTCGAGAATGTCAGAAGATATTTTTCGCGGCCCAATAGGTCATATTCAATAAATCTCATGGCACATGACCCACTGATGCTTAATGCGCTTGAAGGTGAGTCCACTGGCCTGTTCAGGATAATACGACAAGTAAGGGCAGGGGAAGAAACGAATTTCGATGTTTCGAAAAGCGACAACCTGGCCGAAATGCTTTTCGAAAACCTCAAATACCTTCGGATGGCAGCTACAATCATTGGTTTAATCACACTAATGGGCGCCGCCATTGGCCTGATGAACATTATGTTGGTGTCGGTTACCGAAAGAACCCAAGAGATTGGTGTGCGCAAAGCCATTGGTGCTACACGCCGCACTATACGAAATCAATTCCTGGCTGAAGCCATCGTAATAGCCCAGTTGGGAGGCATTGTAGGGATGATCCTGGGTATTCTGGCTGGCAACCTGCTGTCGCTCAGCATCGGATCAAGCTTTATAATTCCATGGTTATGGATTTTCAGCGGGATGATGCTGTGTTTTGTGGTGGCACTGATCTCGGGTATCCTTCCGGCCAACAAAGCCGCCAACCTCGATCCTATCGAATCGTTGCGATACGAATAGTGGGTTAATCGAATTGTTCTACGATTTTTTTCACAAACCCTTCCGATGCCCAGGTTTCGAGGCTGCCATCCTTGCTAGCGTAAATAAAATATGCTTCCATTCCGGGGTGCGACAACACATAGGCTTTGGCTCTCTCAATTCCCATTACCATAAATGCCGTGGCATAGGCATCGGCAGTCATACAATCAGCGGCCAGCACCGAGGCGCTCAGCAAGCTGTGGTTCACCGGGTATCCGGTTGAGGGATCAATGGTGTGCGAATAACGGATACCATCTTCTTCATAATATCTGCGGTAGTTACCCGAAGTGGCAATGGCCTCGTTCTCCAATTCAAGTATCACTTTGAGGTCTCTTTGGCTATCTGCCTGGTCAGCAGGCTTTTCAATTCCAATTTTCCACAATTGGCCATCATGTTTGCGTTTGCGGGCAAACACCTCGCCGCCGATATCAACAAGGTATTGCGAGATGCCTTTGCCTTCGATAAACCGTCCAACTACATCCACAGCGTAGCCCTTAGCAATGGCGTTAAAATCAATGGCCGAACCCGGATTTTGTTTGATAATTTTATTTTCAATCAGGTTAAAATTTTGATAACCGACAAATTGCATAAGGCTATCCACTTTGTTGCTATTGAGCTTCATGCGGTTGGTAAAACCAAAACCCCAGGCGTTCACCAATGGCC
>JAUXXY010000224.1 GCA_030684735.1 Bacteroidales bacterium
GCTCTGTAACAACACCTGTTGCCGAAATTACGTATTCACGACCAAGCTTGCGAGCTGCTTCGCATAGTGTGGCATTGATCTCCATGTTAAAAACCAGTTGGGTAATGCCATAGCGGTCGCGCAGGTCAATAAAAGTCATGCCACCGAAATCGCGTAATCGCTGCACCCAGCCGCAAAGGGTAACATCGGTTCCAACATCATTGATTCTGAGTTCACCACAGGTATGGGTTCGTAACATATTGTCTTACATTTAATTTAAGCCTGCGAAATTACCAATTTGCAAGCGTTGTGCCAAGAAACCCTTCACTATTTAGTGTCTGTCTGTAAAGTAGAACAAAAAATTGTTCAGAGCGTCATTGCGAGGCACGAAGCAATCTATTTCACAGAATATCAACAGATTGCTTCGTCGTTCCTCCTCGCAATGACGAATAATACAGACATTACGGACAGACACTATTTAGTCTGGTATAACAAGTCTTTTCGCCACCAACCTGCAAGCAAAACCCCGTGGACAATAGAAATTGGGTTTTTTCTATCCCGCTTTTTTTCTGATCTCGTCCAGCATCACCTGGGTCATGGATTCGAGGTTGTACTTATAGCTCAGGTTCCAGTCGGCGCGTGCTACACTGTCGTCAATGCTTGCCGGCCATGAATCGGCAATGGCCTGGCGAAAATCGTGTTTGAATGTAATCTCGAATCCGGGTATGTGTTTGCGTATTGCATCTGCAATTTCTTGTGGGTTGAAACTCATGCCGCCTACATTGTAACTCGATCTCACTTTGATTTTATCAGCATCGGCTTCCATCAAATCAATAGTGGCCTTGATGGCATCGGGCATAAACATCATCGGCAGTGTGGTTTCTTCTTTCAGGAAGCTCTCATAGCTGCCATTTTTAATGGCTTCGTAATATATTTCAACAGCATAATCGGTGGTACCTCCACCGGGTTCGGTTTTATACGAAATAAGGCCCGGGTAGCGTAACGACCTGATATCTATATTGTAGCGTTGGTGATAATATTCGCACCAACGTTCCCCTGCCAGTTTGCTGATGCCGTACATGGTATTGGGTTCCATCACTGAGAGCTGGGGTGTGCCGAAACGGGGAGTGGTGGGGCCAAAAACAGCAATAGAGCTTGGCCAGAATATTTTATTCAACCCCAACTCACGCGCCAGCTCAAGGGTATTTATCAACGCAGACATGTTGATGTTCCAGGCTTGCATGGGCATTCTTTCGGCATTCCCCGATAGAACTGCTGCCAGGTTGTAAACCTGGGTAATCTTGTTGCGAATAGCATAATGCTGTAGGCGCTTTTCGTCAAGCACATCGAGTATCTGGAATGGCCCGTTATCGCGAATCTCGGCAGGGGCTTCCTTGAGGTCGGTGGCAAAAACATTTTCGTTGCCGTAGATGTTGCGAAGTTCTATTGTTAGCTCCGACCCAATCTGTCCTGAACAACCGATCATTAAAATTCTTTCCATGGATATGGCTGTTACTGAATCATTGATATATCAGGAAAAAACTTCTTGTCATATTTTCCTGACTGTAGGTTATTTCTGACAGCGATAAATGCATTCACCGTTTCTTCAACATCATCCAAGGTATGAACGGCTGTTGGGATCAACCGAAGCATGAGCACGTCTTTGGGCACAACCGGATAAGCCACAATTGAACAGAAGACGTTGTATTTTTCGCGAAGCTCGTAAGTCAGTTGTGCTGCTTCAGGAATTCCGCCGTTCAGAAATACGGGCGTTACCGGTGATTCGGTGCGGCCCAGGTTGAAGTCGTTTTCGCGTAACTTGTGTTGAAGAGCGTTCACTATCGTCCAGAGTTTTTCGCGGAGCTGGGGTTGGGTCTTCAATAATTCAAGACGCTTGAGCGAACCCAGCACCAATGGCATAGGCAATGACTTGGCATAAATCTGTGAACGCATATTATGTTGCAGATAGCTGATTATGTTTTTGTCGCTAGCAACAAACGCACCTATTCCGGCCATGGATTTGGCAAACGTTGAGAAATACACGTCAATCTGATCCTGAACACCTTGCGCTTCGCCGGTGCCGATACCCGTTGCGCCCATGGTGCCAAAACCATGTGCATCGTCAACCAATAAGCGGAAATTGTATTTTTTCTTAAGCCCGGCAATTTTATCAATCTTTCCAAGATCGCCAGCCATACCAAATACTCCCTCAGAAATCACCAGAATGCCACCACCTGTTTGTTCGGCAACATGTTGCGCATGTTTGAGTTGTTTTTCGAAACTCCCGATATCGTTGTGTTGAAACACAAATCGCTTTCCAAGGTGCATTCTCAACCCGTCAATGATACAGGCGTGTGATTCCGAATCATAAACAACCACATCCTTGCGGTCAATCAGCGAATCAATGATGGAAACCATGCCCTGGTAGCCGAAATTGAGAAGGTAGGAGGCTTCTTTTTGCACAAAAGCTGCAAGTTCGTTTTCGAGTTGTTGGTGATATTCGGTTTGTCCCGACATCATACGAGCGCCCATGGGATAAGCCAGTCCATATTTGGCAGTCGCTTCCGCGTCGGTCTGCCTCACCTCGGGATGATTGGCTAAGCCGAGGTAGTTGTTTAGGCTCCATACTAATTTTTCTTTTCCCCGAAAGATCATACGGTTTGAAATCTCTCCTTCGAGCTTTGGAAACATGAAGTATCCATCAGCTTTCTCTGCCCATTTGCCGATGGGGCCATAATTTTGCAAGCGTCTTTCAAAAATGTCCACGTGATTTAAGTTTTAAAGGTTATGCGGCAAAATTAGGAATTTGTAGTAAATGGCAAGAGGGTCAAGTCTCTAATTATTACCTTTGCACTTCAAGATTCACGGCCATGGTTGATCAAACACTCACTGTCTACAATACCCTTTCGCGCCAAAAGCAGGTTTTTGAGCCCCTTCATCCACCATTTGTCGGAATGTATGTGTGCGGGCCTACCGTTTATGGCGACGCACACCTGGGTCACGCACGTCCTGCCGTTACCTTTGATCTGATCTTTCGTTACCTCAAACATATTGGCTTCAAAGTACGCTATGTACGCAACATCACCGATGTGGGGCACCTTGAAAATGATGCCGATGAGGGAGAAGATAAGATTGCAAAAAAAGCCAGGCTCGATAAATTGGAACCTATGGAGGTGGTGCAATTTTACACCGACCGTTATCATCAAAACATGGATCAATTGAATGTGCTCAGGCCCAGCATCGAGCCCAAGGCTTCGGGGCATGTCATTGAACAGATAGAGATGATCCGAAAAATTTTACACGCAGGTTATGCTTACGAGGCGAACGGGTCGGTTTATTTTGATGTAGAAAAATATAGCCATTCACATGATTATGGCAAGCTTTCGGGGAGGGTAGTTGATGAGCTGCTTATCAACACGCGCGCCCTGGAGGGCCAGGGGGAAAAGAAAAACCCCTTTGATTTTGCCCTTTGGAAAAAAGCGCAGCCTGAGCATATCATGCGTTGGCCCTCGCCCTGGAGCGAGGGTTTTCCTGGTTGGCACATGGAATGTTCGGCCATGGGAACCAAATACTTAGGCGAAACGTTCGACATTCACGGCGGAGGCATGGATTTGCTTTTCCCACACCACGAAGCTGAAATTGCCCAGGCAACTGCCGCACTGGGACACGAAAGTGTTCGCTACTGGCTTCACAACAACATGGTCACCATCAATGGGCAGAAGATGGGCAAGTCGTTAAATAATTTCATCACCCTTAACGAGTTTTTTAACGGCTCGCACCCCACACTCGAAAAATCTTATAGCCCCATGGCCATCAGGTTTTTTACACTGCAGGCGCACTATCGCAGCACCCTCGACTTCTCAAACGAGGCCCTGCAAGCAGCTGAAAAAGGCTTTAAAAGGCTCATGACGGCCATGCAAACACTGCAGAAACTCAAGCCCGGACCCATTTCCGATTCCAATATCAAGGCTTTGCATCAAGCATGTTACGAGGCCATGAACGATGACTTCAATAGCCCTATGGTGATTGCACAACTGTTTGAAGGTGTTCGCATTATCAATTCAGTGAACGACGAACTCGAAAAAATTACATTAGAAGATCTTGAGTTGCTGAAAAAGACTTTTCAAATTTTTATTACCGATATCCTGGGGCTGACACCCGAAGAGGGCGAACAAAGCGAGTTGATTGATAACCTGGTGCAAACCATCATCACCCTGCGCAAGCAAGCCCGTGAGGGCAAGGATTTTAAAACCTCCGACCTTATACGCGATGAACTGAAAAAGATTGGTATTGTACTGAAAGATAATCGTGAAGGAACGAGCTGGGAGAGAGAATAGCTACTCACTTTTCACGGAAGTCAATTCCTGCAGGAATTATAAATTTTGCCTGATCAACTTTTTCTTCCCTGATTTCGGTCACTTCGAGGGTGATGCTGTTGCTGCCCATGCTTGACGCTGATTTCATGCTTATCCCCTTCCAAATCCATATTTTTGTTTGCATCGGTTTTTCGATCGAAAAAACAGTGCATTGCTTTCCGGCCACTGTTTCTTTTCCCAATTCTTTTATACCGTATTTTTCAATTTCGGCAGCTGTGAGCTTGCCATAGTCGTGGCCAGCACTTATAACATAGGCTGTTTTGTTTCCGGTTTCCGAACCAATAGCATATTCATATTTGTATCCATCCATAATAACGATGACTGCTCCCTGCTTAAACCCACCCAGTGCAAGATAAGTTTCTTCGTATTGTTTATTTCCATAGTCATCAAACCATATTTCACGGGTAAGACCCATGTTTGAGGCAATTTTCATGTACCCTGATTTAATTTCGTAGATTTTTTTAACCGTGCCCTGATTTGTTGCCTCCTCAAAGGGGGCTTCCATTTCTTTAACGACGCTGGTGGTGTTGTAAATTACAGTGTTTTTCGAAGTTGATCCACTACAGGAAAAAATCATAAATGCCAGGGAAGATAAGGCGCAAAAAATGTATTTCGTTTTCATGTGTAAGAATCTTTGTGTTTAAATGATGGGGGGAAGCTTTTGCCACTGCAAGTATATCAATTCTTTAATTGCCGGCAAATTTCTGAATAAGAAATAACAGATAAAAATACGTGAAAACTGATTTTTACGTTCTTTTGCAATAACAAATTATCATCAAATCATGAGAACTCCAAGATTTACCGCCCTGGTCATGATGGCCTTGGCCATGCTCAGCATGTTGTATTCCTGCCAACCAAAATCCAAGAAAATGGAAAAAGAACTTTTTGATTTTATTGCACGTTATGAAACGAGTGTCAAACCTATTTATACCGAGTCCAACCTCGCCTATTGGAATGCTTCAATATCGGGCAAAGCCGAAGATTGGGCGCGAGCTGAAGAAGGACAAGTGAAGCTGACCGAACTGCATGCCAGCAAGGAAAATTTTGCCTTGCTTAAAAAAATCAAGGAATCGGGTGCGGTGACAGATGCCCTATTACTGCGCCAACTGAACACATTGTATAATAGCTATTTATCTAGTCAGGCCGACATTGAAAAGCTCAAGGAAAAGATAAAACTCGAAACAGAAGTGGAGCAAAAGTACTCGAACTTCCGTGCTGAAGTTCGAGGAAAGATGATTCCCGACAACGAGGTTGAAGAAATCCTGAAGACCTCAACCGACAATGCCCTGCTGCAGGAAGCATGGTTTGCACATAAAAATATCGGCCCGTTGGTAAGTGATGATGTGAAAAGGCTGGCCAAACTTCGCAATGAAATTGCCAGTGAACTGGGATTCAGCAATTACCACCAGATGAGTCTTACGCTCAGCGATCAAAATCCCGTTGACGTGCATTTGCTTTTCGATGAGCTGGACCTGCTTACCCGTGATGCTTTTGCCCAGCTGAAGGATGATATTGATACCCATCTTTCGAAACGTTACACGGTGGAAAAGCATGAATTGATGCCCTGGCACTATCAAAACCGTTTTTTCCAGGAAGCCCCTCGTATCTATACTGTTGATTTCGATAAATATTACGCAAATCAGAATATTGAGAAACTGACCCGTGATTTTTATCATGGCATCGGCCTTGATATTGATGATGTGCTTGCCAAGAGCGACATGTACGAAAAATCCGGCAAAAACCAGCATGCCTATTGCATTCACATTGATCGCGAAGGAGACGTACGTGTGTTGTGCAATCTCCGTTCAAACTATAACTGGATGAATACCAACCTGCACGAATTTGGCCATGCAGTTTATGACAAATATCTTGATCCAGTCCTTCCTTTCGTTCTCAAAGACCCTGCCCACCCCTTTACCACCGAAGCCATTGCCATGATTTTTGGCCGATTTGCCAGCAACCCTTTATGGATGTGCGACATGGGCATCATCACACACACTGAAATGGAAAAGATTGCCCGTGAGAGCTTTAACAGCCTGCGCTTAGAGCAGCTGGTATTCAGCCGCTGGTCGCAGGTGATGTACAGATTCGAGAAGGGCATGTACGAAAACCCCGATCAGGATTTAAATGCGTTGTGGTGGAACCTGGCCGAGACGTATCAACTGCTACACAAACCTATCGGCCGCAACGAACCTGACTGGGCTGCCAAGATTCATGTTGCATTGTATCCGTGCTACTACCATAACTATCACCTGGGCGAGTTGCTGGCTTCGCAACTGTTCTACCACATCACTACCTCCGTATTAGGGTCCGGCGATTTCAGCAACCAAAGTTTTGTTAACCAACCCGAAGTGGGCGATTACCTAAAAACCAATGTTTTCATGCCCGGAAGCCGCTGGTATTGGAACGATATGATTGAAAAAGCCATCGGCGAAAAGTTAACTGCAAAATATTATGCAATGCAGTTTGTTGAGTAGGGTTTAATTTTTATAGCTCCGCCGTTATGGTATTATCTGTCATAACCGTTGCTTATAATAATGCACCATCCAAACTTATTGCGAATAGGCAAAACAAGCTCCTGAAGCAATTTCGGGATGTTTCCATTAAGTTTTCGGATGCCCCCCGATGTGATTTATTCCCTTATTCAAGGTTCGGAGCAAGCAGTCGTAAGCATGATGAAGCCAGGCGATATAATAATATCCCTCGTAACACAGCTGCCTTGATTAATAACGGGATCTATATGAAGATCTCCTGGGATTATTGGAAGTAGAATCAAACCTGTTTGTTTGCATGGCATGCCTCGGTCTTTGAATGATTACCGGTGCTACTAAAAGATTTTCTGTGGCCTTAAATCCAAGTATTCGTTTCACTTCAATGGTGCCAGGAAGTAGCTTATTAATGTCTTTCAAGCTACTTCGTTCGCCCGATGCACAAAATGATATGGCGGTTCCCTTTTCGCCGGCCCTACCAGTACGGCCAATACGGTGGATGTATGTTTCGGGCACTTCGGGCAACTCAAAATTAATGACGTGCGAAAGCCTGTCAATGTCTATCCCGCGTGATGCGATATCAGTAGCAACCAGTACCTTGATGCTGCGGCTTTTATCACCGTTCAAGGCTCGCTGTCGCAGGTTTTGTGATTTATTGCCATGAATGGCTTCGGCAGTAATACCTATTCTGTTCAGGTCACGGGCTACCCTGTCGGCTCCATGTTTGGTGCGGGTAAAAATCAGGGCAGTGTCAATATCTTCGGTAAGAAATACTTGCTGCAGAAGTGCTTTTTTATCGGATTGTTCAACATAATAAACCGAGTGATTTATGCCATCAGCAGGGGTTGACACAGGTGCGGCATGAACCATCACAGGCCTGGTAAGTAAGCTATTAGCCAAGGCTTTTATTTCGGGCGGAATGGTGGCTGTGAAAAAACCTGTTTGCCGGCGTGCAGGGAGTTTGGTAATAATACGTTTAATATCCGGTGCAAATCCCATGTCAAGCATGCGGTCGGCTTCGTCCAGAATAAAAAATTCTACTCGATCCAGTTGGATAAAACCCTGGTTCATCAGGTCGAGCAAACGACCGGGAGTAGCTATCACAATATCAACCCCTTTTCGTAAGAAAGCTGTCTGGGGGTTTTGCGAAACACCTCCATAAATAACAGTATGCCGTAATTTAAGTCCTTTGCTGTAATCGCTGAAACTGTCGCTTATTTGAATGGCCAGCTCGCGGGTAGGAGCAAGTATCAATGCCCTTATGCTACCAGTTCGGCTATCGGAGTGATTCAGATACAATTTTTGGAGAATAGGTATTGCAAAGGCTGCCGTTTTTCCGGTGCCGGTTTGAGCGGTGCCAAAAACATCAGATCCATTTAAAAGATGAGGAATTGCAATTTGTTGAATAGGAGTAGGCTCTGTGTAACCCTTTTGTTTCAATGCCTGGGTAATGGGCGCAATGATGTTTAGATTTTCGAATGTCATATATATAAGTTAAAATGCAAACAGCCGGAAACAACCGTTGCTTTTCGGATAGTCCTGAGTTAAGTTTTGAAATGATCGGGAATTAACGAGGGTTCGATTGGCAGGTATAGGTAAAAACCTATGAATGAGTAGTAGCTGCTTAAAATAAACCGCAAAGATCGTGATAATGATTGGATAATCGCTTTATAATATTCACATATCAGATTCTTTAAATAGTACGAGACGGTCATCAGGGCTTGACATTGATGCTTTTTGTCCTTCAGATCAAAGACAAAAAGTCTGTTATTCAGCGCATTACATCACTTTGTTCCTAAGGATTCGAAATCACGAATGACAAGAC
This sequence comes from Bacteroidales bacterium, assembly GCA_030684735.1. Lineage (GTDB taxonomy): Bacteria > Bacteroidota > Bacteroidia > Bacteroidales > JAAYJT01 > JAAYJT01. The sequence continues at coordinate 8,670 of JAUXXY010000224.1, forward strand.
ATGGCTGTATAAAAAAGTCTCATCCCGGGTCCTTTATCAGTCCTGGTAAGCTACTTAATGTCCTTTTCTATCCACTTTGACCTGTCGGGAGGCGCAGGTGATTTGACTTTCTTAACCGGATTTGCCTCCATTTCTTTCAGGAGCACTTCAACCGCTTTTTCAATACCGGGGTCAATGCCTTTGGCAAGCTGATCGGGGCGGTCAACCACCTCAATATCGGGGTAAACGCCAATGCCTTCGATGATCCATTCTTCGTTTTTATCGAAAATGCCAAACCGGGGCACCGAAATATAGCCGCCGTCAACCAGTCGCGCGTTGCCCGAAATGCCTATCAGTCCACCCCAGGTACGGGTGCCAATGAGCTTTCCCTGGCCTGATTTACGGAAGTAATAAGGCAAAGCATCACCACCCGAAGAAGAGTAACCATTTATCAACATCACCTTAGGCCCATCGTGTGCAATGGCGGGAGCTTTACCCGGCAACATGCCATTGCGGTGCCAGTAATTGTGTGTGCGGCGGTCGAGTAGGTCAATCATGCGGTCGGGGATAAAACCGCCACCGTTGTAACGGTCATCAATGATCAAGGCTTCCTTGTCGTGATAGGCATACATGCCACGGAATAATTCGCGGTTGCCATCCTGTGCTGTGTTGGGAACATGAATGTAGCCGATGCGGCCATTCGATAATTTATCAACCATAGCCCGGCGTTCATTAACCCAATCAAGGTATCTCAAACTCATTTCACTTTCGATGGGTTTGATTGTTGACGTTCTGGAGCCCTCGATACTTGCCTCGAAATTGAAGGTTATTTCTGTCATTTTACCTGCAAGATTTTCAAGAAATTCATACGGATTATCTTTTGTCGTGATCTCCTTTCCGTTGATGCTGATAAGGTAATCACTTTCTTTTACGTTGACCCCTTGTTCGGTAAGAGGTGAGCGGCGATCAGGATTCCAGTTTTCGCCAGTGTAGATTTTTGTAATGCGGTAACGCCCAGTGGCTTCATCGGCAACAAGTTCAGCACCGAGCAACCCGGTATCTAATCGTTTTACCCTCTTAAAGTCTCCCCAATCAACATAAGCATGGCCTGCATTTGCTTCCGAAACTATTTCATTCAGGATGTAGTCGAGGTCGAACCGGTGGCCTACATATGGCAACAGGGAGCTATACTGTTTTCTCAGTCCGTTCCAATCCACTCCGTGAATATTATCTACATAGAAATAGTCGCGGAAAATGCGCCAGCCATCCGAATAAATCTGGTTCCATTCCTTGCGGGGATTAATTTTCATCTCCATCTGATCGAGGTTGAGGTTGCCGGTGCCAGGCTTTTGGTTGGGTGCTACCTTGGCAATGCCGTAATCGCTGCCCGAGCGATACATAAACATTTTTCCATCGGCAGTAGGTCTGGCTTGCGAGGCTCGTTCCATAATTTCTTCGGTTTTTTGGTCGGCAGCATTATAGCGCATGATCTTTCCATCGCCAGCATAAAGCAATCCGCCTTCGGCAGGGCCAATAATCCGGTAATCGCCGGCTGGCATTGGTAGTGCCTCGATGCGATTATTAATTCCCTCAAAATCAATAACTACCTTAATTTTATCATCTTTCTTAACAGGTTCTTCTTTTTTTGCTTTCGATTGGTTTTTCTTAACGGGCTCTTCCGTTTTCTTCTCTTCTGCAACAGGTTCCACATCATTCTTGTCTTTGATGAGTTTGGATCCGTCATTCTTCAGCGCCACTGCATAAATCTTTCCGGCTTTGTTATAGAGATAATCAAACTCAAAACTGGAGAAGGCGAGATTGAAGTCGCGATTAGAAACGAAAAACAAGTATTTGCCACATTTCCCGAACACTGGTTGGCGGTCGGCGAAGGAGTAGTTAGTTAATTGTGTAGCCTTGCTAGCTGGAATGTGATACACCCACACGGCCGAGAGCCCGTTGCTGGACTCCTTATCATAGGTAATCCATTCATTGTCGGGCGAAAAACTGTATGAACGTATTTCGCTCATGGCTGCTTTGTCAACTTCGATAATTTTACCGGTTTCTGCATCCACCAGCCATAGTTTCATGGTGCGATCACTAAAGGCAAGATAGCGGCTGTCGGGCGACCATTCGGCTTCATATTTCCAGGCGGCAGAACTGAAAGAGAGTTGCCTGGGCTTTGCTCCTTTTTTATTTTCAAGCAGGTAAATTTCATATTCACCCGTGGCGTCTGAATAGTAGGAGATGTATTTGCCTTTGGGCGACCAGGGAGGATAAATTTCACGGATGCCCTGTGTCTCTGTCAAGTTTTCGATCACTCCGTTTTCGGCAGGCACTGAGAATATATCGCCGCGCGCATCGAACAGGGCACGCTTGCCGGTGGGTGATATTGAAAAGCTATGAATATCATCTTTCACATTTTTAAAATATGAAACTAAGTTGGGGTTATCGAAATTCAGTCTGACCGTTACTTTTTCGTTCAAT
>JAUXXY010000227.1 GCA_030684735.1 Bacteroidales bacterium
CACCGAAAGCTTTAGAAAAAAGTCAAAAATACAAATTTATTTTCTGAAGCAAACAAAGGGTGTATTTTTCCAGAGGGTGAAAATCCCTTACAGGCGGGAGTAATCCCGAACTTGATTCGGGAAACAGAAACGTAATATGAGGCATAATTATCCGGGTAAGTAGCCACATCACTGCAAAGCCCCAAGAACACCAAAGGATAGTTATGTAGGTTACGCAGGATTAGACGGAAGCCTGCCTGCCGGTTTACCTGCCGAAGGTATGGCAAGCAGGGAAAAAGCTCTTACCGGTAGGCTTAACGGCTCACCGGCCGCCTACTCGATTGTGCCGTCGTGCATTATTATACCTTTCTAAATTTCTTTCGATATTCTTTATCCATTTTCTCAGTCGCATACTGTATAATCAATCGACCACATTGGTCTTTCTATTTAAAAAGAAATTCTTCAATCTCGACAGGATAAGTTTTCCATAATCCACGCAATAGTGTACCAATTCCTTTTTGAACATACTCTGAATCATCCAACATTAATGGTTCAATCAAAAGTAGTGAAATTTCGGGTTTCAAATCCTTCTTAATCAATTCAACAAGTGTTACTGGCACAGCCCTTCTTTTCCATTCCGAATTTGATTTTGTCCACTCTTTAAGTTTATCAAACTCGATTATCCTGTCAATTAAAAAACTCGAAAGAACTAACATGCAAAGCACATCCGTATTGGCCCAGTTAGATATTCCAATGTCAAACCAGTTACCAATTCTATCAAATGTCGATTCAGTATAGTTTTCTCTCTCGGATTTTAAAAAACTTATGGCAAAAGAAATTTCTTCGTATTTCCCGATTTGTATCAACATATCACCGAGTTCGAGGTATTTGCCAATTGTCATTTCTTTTTTCCAGTCAGCAATCCACAAATCCCTTTGTGCTTCATATACTTTTTGATCAATTCCATATCCATCAAATCCATCCTTGAAATATCTGGAATACTTATCAATATTGGATTGCTTTGAGTTCTTAATGCAAAAAGCTCGAATTTCTTTTAATTTTTCGTCAATCATATCTTAATCTATCAGTTTGGTTGATGGTTTCCTTGCTTGCGGCACAATGGGCGGGGCGGTATGTTTTTGTTGCCGATTTCGAAGCACTTTCCTGACCAGATACACAAATTTAATAAAGGCCGAAACGCTGAAATCCGCACTGTTCCAGCAATAAAATATACCGCCTGTTATAGCCATGTGCTTTATTATCCATCGTTTAATTGTCTGTTTACATTTAATTATTTCTTGAAATACTTCTGAATTAAAGATTGTAATTCTGCTTTGATAATGGGTTTTGTGATGTAATCGTTGCATCCCGCTTTAATTGCTTTTTCACTATCACCAATGAGTGCACAAGCGGTTTGGGCAATAATAATCACCTTTGTATTGAATTCACGGATTTTGCGGGTTGCTACATATCCATCCAAATCAGACATTCGAATATCCATGAGGATCAGGTCAATATCATGATTATTACGGCAAGTTTCAATGGCTCCTATCCCTGTTTTCGCTATTAAAATTTCTTTGCTATACTTGTCTATCATTTTTGAAAGCAGCATTCCCGATGTTTCATCGTCTTCGACAATTAATATTTTTAGCTTGTTCCCTAGAGTTATTTCAATCGAAGGCAAAACCTCATTTTTGATAGCAATATTTTCTTCCGTTTCAGTTTGATAAGGAATGGTAAAATAAAATGTACTTCCTTTCCCTACTTCGCTCACTACCCAAATTTTTCCACCAAGCATATCAACATATGCTTTAGAAATCGATAAACCCAAACCCGCACCCTGTCGTGCCATTTTATCGGTAATATCAGCCTGAATAAAACGTTCAAAAATAGCTTCCTGTCTGTCGTTTGGAATCCCAATTCCTGTGTCTTTTACATAAAATTCAAGATATTCTCCTTTTTTATTATACCCAAATACTATTTCGCCCACATCTGTATATTTAATGGCATTTTTTACAAGATTGATAACAATCCCATTGAATTTATCACTATCTGTTTTAATAATAGCTTCTTTATCAGTCAGAGAGTTAGTAAAGGAAAGTTTTAATCTTTTACTTTCAGCGTTAAGTTTCATGAGGTTATAAACAAATTCTAACTGTTTGTTTACATTAGTTTCTGAAAGATGAATTTCAATTATACCTGATTCTATTTTGGAGATGCTAACAATATCGTTGATAATGTTTAACATGCGTTCGCCACTTTTTTCGATTAAACTGATAAACTCTTCTTGCATTTCGCCACTAAGATTTGGTTCCTTCAACAGCCCGGCAAAACCCAGGATACCATTCATGGGAGTCCGGATCTCATGGCTTATATTGGCCAAAAATGCTGATTTCAGCCTGTTACTTTCTTCTGCTTTTTCTTTGGCTTTTATGAGCTCTTCTTCTGCTCGTTTGCGCTCGGTGATGTCGTGCAGCGTGCCGATAATGCGGTCGGGATTTCCGTCTGCATCGCGGATCAATTCAGCCTGTTGATGGACCCACAAGACTTTTCCATCAAATCTCAGAATGCGGTGATCTACATCTAATTCCTTGATGCCCTGAATTGCAGAACCAATTTCCTTCATCACGAAATCGAGATCGTCCGGATGAGTGAACTGATTGGTGGATTCAAAGGATGGTTTTATTTTATCTGGATTAACACCGAAAAGGCGATAGATTTCATCAGACCAGTAGCATTCATTCGTCTTGAGATTTACATCCACGAAGCCTATTCGTGCCACTTGTTGCGCTTTCAGTAGCTTTTGCTTGCTCTCCCGCAATTCATTATATGTTTTTGTCAGCTCAGCAGTTCTTTCTTTAACTTTTAATTCCAGCTCTTCGTTGAACCGTCGAAGTGTCTCTTCTGCCTGCTTGCGACTGGTAATATCCTGAAGCACGATCAGTTCTTCTTCTTCGTCTTCTTCTTCTGCAAAAATTATGGTTCGCGCTATTACATTTAATATCATTTTACCCTGTGAAGTAAGACTTCGCACTTCACGGGGTAAACCTGATCTTTTTGACTGATATTGAAGTTCAAATCCATCCAAAATGTCCTCAGTTCCAAATAAATTGAGCAGCACTGTGCTTAGTTCTCCATCCTTATCCCCTAATATCTCAGTTATGGAAGCACCTATCACATTTTCCGGTTCCATTTGAAAGATTTCATAAAAGGAACGATTAGCACTCTTTATCCTTAAATCCTTATCAACAACAACTAAAGAATCAGGGACTGTAGCTATTACATTTGCAGAGAAATTTCTCTCTTTTTTTATTACTGCCTCTGCACGCTTTATATCTGTGATATCCTTTGCTCCTGCTACCACGCTTGTGACATCACCCATATCATCAAACACAATACTGGCGTTAAACAACATTGGAATGAGTCTGCCGTCTTTGGTTTTGTAAGTAAGTTCACGATTGCGAATGGTATCTTGTGCGTTCAGGTCTTCTACTTTTTCGGGTTTACGGAAAAATTGGAAGAACCTTCTGACTTCTTCTTCTTCTTCTTCT
>JAUXXY010000235.1 GCA_030684735.1 Bacteroidales bacterium
CTTGATGCAATGAGAAGAGCACTTGTATCGCCAAACCAACGTCTTGCCGTGAGCCAGGAAAACCAGACAGCCAACACACCCATCACCACGAACGGAAAGCGCAGACTCGCAGCGCTATCGCCGAATATTTTCACCCAATAAAACAGAAAAGTCTGAATCCCACCTGGGTGACCGTCAACATAAAAGCCCTTTTCAACGAGCTCGTTAAACGTCTCGAATTGCACCCTCACAAGAGCACTCAATTCATCATTTGAAAGTGAAAAACCCGTATAGTGAAAAAACCTGAGGGCTGCAGCCAACAGCAGTATGATTAAGGCGAGGAATAAGCTTCTGTTCTTGGGTAGATTCATGTTCATGGGCTCAAATTTATCTGAAATAATAGAAATAGGGCAGCTAAAATCAGTAATTAATCAGGATCGTTAGTGACGAAGATTTTAATATTTTTTACACCAAGTTCCTCGCTTATTCCCGAATTCCAAAAGTAGATTCGCAAAATATCGCTGGACCCCACACATTTGGGTAGGTCGTAATCCAAAAATAGGTCAACCCATCTTCCGGGCCGGGTATAAGCCGTGAGGTAATGCACCTGGTATGAAACCAGGGTGTCGGCGTTATAGTGCGACACTACAAGGTTAGAAAATGGAAACCATGCATTGGTTTTTGCTTGGGCGGTGATACGCAATTTACCGGCGTTGCAGCTATTGATACTATACAAATCATACCAAGGTGGGCCATGAAATGGATTTTCGCTATTCATAATTATTTCGAGTGGTATGGAGGTCAACAACTGGCCATTGAATGTTGCCACGTTTGAACGGGCTACTGGAATAAAGTGCCTGTCGGTGAGGGAAATAAATTCCAGATTGACAGCGTCCACAAACCAGTTTGCGCCGGGTTTCTGATCCCAGAAATAGCATTTGAAAGTATCGCTGTTACTTTCAAAAACAGGCAGCAGGTTGAGGACAGTCACCTCATTCCATTGTCCGATGATCAAATCAGCAAGACGCCGCGCATGATAGAAATATGTTTTTGACCCATTGTGCAACGAAATGACAAATAGCGCATCGGGTATGGGTGCTTCGGGATAAATCTGTGTGGTAAGCCTAAGCACAGTGTTGTTAGTTGAAAACAAATGTGTGGTGCCTTCATTGAATTCTACATTGAAAAAATAATCCGGATTAAGCATTGCTGATTTGTTTCCTTCGAAAGCCATGTCATCGCTGAAGGCATGAAAAATAAACTTCGGATGTTCAGTTTCAATACCTGATTTATAGGTGATTGAACTTTGAACCGAATTCAATGGACGGGGTATCCATCTGGGCAATTCTTCGGGTTTTACGATAATAATTTCTGCCCCAATGTTCTGTATTCTCACCTTAGGATTTCCTTTTGCAATGATCGAAACCCGCACTGAATCGGAGTGATGATAAACCAGGGGTAAATATATCACAGGTGAAATTTTAACCTTGCGGTGAATCCGTAGGTAGCGGCTGAAAGCATAGTTATACTCGCTATACTTCATGCCCCCAGTAAAAAACTCGAGCAGCAGTGAAGCTTCACCCATCCTGTTTTGAGCAGTTATTTCAAGGTTTGTTCTCAGCAGTGCTCTTTTTTGGCCAACAAGTGCACCATATTCGAATCGCATCAGGTGAAGGGGTTTTGTTTCATCAAACTGAAATTCGGCAGGCAAATCCAGTATTCGTTCTGCAGGTATTAAATTATTGATCTCATCATAGGTTTGGTTGGTTTGATATGTTTGAATCACCATGTCTCTGGGCACAAACACCTGTGCTTTTGATGAAGTCGAGAGGAAATTTTTCCAAAAACTTTCACGATTGACTGCTCCAGCAGGATAAACCCCTTTCAGGTGTTGTGCAAACTGGAATACATTCAGTGCAATCAGGGCAAGAATCAATACCCTGTGAATACCCTGCCACAGTTTTGATTTTAATAGGCTGAAGCCAAGCAACAGTAGTATGCCCAATACAGCATAGAAGTCAATGAATACGCGCTGCCCAAACTGCGACGTATAGTGCCACACCCACCAGCACGATAAAACATAGGTGATTGTAACAAAAAAGATGATTACCCAGAAAGCCTTCCATCGGTTATTACGAATCAACACGATTAAACCTGCTATGGCCAGAAACGATAGCGGTGTATAAACCATCCATCCTTTTTCGTAGCTCCACAGCAGCTCGACCATTTGGGGGTTGAGAAAGTTAAACGTCTCATCACCATAGGAATATACCAGGAAATGACCGGTTTGAAGATACCAAAGAACTATTTGTAAGAAAACGACAGCAAAACATATAAGCACAGTACCGGATAGCAGGCGCAGATCGCTTACAAACCTGATGATTGCCTGTTTGAACACTTTCCAATCTCCGGCAAGGAATGGGAGGAGCAGAATTACAAATCCATTCTGGGGGCGGGTGATCAGGATTAATCCGAAAATAAGCGCTGCTCCAAGGTAAAATACCTTATTCCTTTCATGTAACGCGCGGTATATCAATAACAAGAACGAAGTGATCAGAAAGAAGTTATACACATGCGGCATGGTTCCTTCCACTACCGTATAGTAAACCAGGTTGGTTCCCAAGGCCACGGCAAACAACACCAAGGCTATTTGCATGGGTTTTTGATTGCTGAAGTAAGAGAGCAACCTTCTGAGAGCGAGCAACCCAAGCCATAGGTAAAAATATGAGGAGAAGCCGATGGCATACTGATATGCCATTGAATAGCCGTCGGCTTGGCCAAGCAAAAGGGCTAAAAGGTGTGCTAATAGAAAAAAGGGTAACATCAGCACTGCAATGCCAGCAAAGGTCTTGTTGACGATCTCGCCTTTATACCTGAATCTGAACTCTTTAAAATACGAAGGAGTTTCATCCGAAGGGTAGTATGTTGATTCGTACTGTTCAACAAAACCATAATCCAGGTCATGGTAAATGAATAGAGCAGGAAGGTAAGCGTAATAACCTTTGCCATCGCTGGCAATGATGCGGTCGTAAGGGTCGCCGGGGTGTTTTATCAACAAAAACAATACTGCATATAGCAGCATGATTATCAGCAATGTATATTTAACAAACAGCTTTTGCATATGCATTTTCAGGTATTACAGCACGGCTGAAATCCGATTATATTCACACTGCCCGTTGCCTGATGACCTCATAGAGAAACATGGCCGCAGCCACCGACACATTGAGGGATGCCAGGGAGCCTGTTAGTGGAATCAGGGCTGTTGCATCACACAATTTCAGGTATTCAGGCGAAACTCCGCTTTCTTCAGAGCCCACGATGATGGCGGTTGGTACTTTAAAACTGGCTTGCCACAGTGGGGTTTTACCTTTTTCGGTGGCGGCTATCAATTGCAACCCACTCTCTTTCATAAAGTTTAGGGTTTCTTTCAGGTTCATACTACGCACAACAGGCAATGTAAGCAATGCGCCTGACGAAGTTTTAATGGCATCGGCATTGATTTGTGCTGAGCCTCGCGATGGCATCACCAGGGCATGTACCCCACAACATTCGGCAGTGCGGGCTATGGCTCCCATGTTTCGCACATCTGTGATCCGGTCGAGTACTACAATCAGGGGCGTCTGGCCCGACTCATAAACAAATGGAATTATTGACTCAATGTTTTGATATTGAACGGGAGAGATAAATGCTGCAATACCTTGGTGGTTGCCTTTCACAATACGATTCATGGCCTCAAGGGGAAGGTATTGAAGTGGTATATCCCTATCGTTCAATATCTTACGGATGGATGGTATCCATTCACCTTTAGCGCCATTCTGGATCAGTACTTTCTCTATTTCTTTGCCGGTATTCAGCGCCTCTGTCACCGAATGCACTCCATATACAATTTGCTCAGTCCGGTTGCGGGCTGGATAGTTCTTCTTCATCGTCGTTTTCAAACTCAGTCAATAAATATTGAGATGGTAGATTTTTACTTGCTTTTGCACCCAATTTTTTCAGTTTTTCGGCTCGTGAAACAAGATTGCCACTGCCCGAGACCAGTTTTTTATAAGCCTCGTCATATGTTTTTTGCGCTGTATTAATCTGGTTTCCAATTTTTTCCAGATCGGCAATGAAGCCCACAAACTTATCATAAAGGCCTCCACCCTGTCGGGCGATCTCAAGTGCGTTCTGTGTTTGTTTTTCCTGTTTCCAGATAGAGGATACCGTTTTAAGGGTGGCTAACAGTGTGGTAGGGCTCACGATAACAATTTTGCGTTCCCAGGCAAAAGAAAATAATTCAGGGTCGTTTTGCAAGGCAGCGCTGAATGCCGATTCAACCGGAAGGAAGAGCAAGACAAAGTCGGGGCTGTTGAACGCACTTGCCTGCTGGTAGCTTTTTTCGCTAAGCCCTTTCACATGATTACGCATGGATTCGATGTGCAATTGCATCAAGCGTGCCTTTTCGAGCTCTCCTTCGCTGCGGATGAATCTTTCATAAGCAACCAACGACACTTTGGCGTCCACAATAAGATGTTTGTTTTCGGGCAGGTGTATCACAACGTCAGGGCGCAACATTAGTCCTTCGCTATCACGCACAACCATCTGAACTTCATATTCCACCCCTTTTGTCAAACCAGAACGTTCGAGTACGCGTTCTAATACAATTTCGCCCCAATTGCCTTGTTTCTGTGCATCACCTTTCAGCGCCCTGGTAAGGTTTTCGGCATCTTCGCTCAGTTTCCGGTTGAGATCAAACAAGTTTTTTACCTCTTGTTTCAGGCTTATTTTGTCCCGAACTTCCAGGTCGTAGGCATCCTGGACTTTTTTCTCGAAAGTTTGAAGGCGCTCTTTCAGCGGAGATATCAGTTCGTTCAGGCTCTTGCCACTGCTCGCCACAAATTCCTGGCTATGTTGTTTGAACAGATTGTTTGCAATATTTTCAAACTCCAATTTAAATTTTTGCTGCAGTTCCTGTATCTCTTTTTTCTGATTATCAAAGCGTTCGAGCATATTCTCATTTTCTGCGACTACCCGCGAGATGATGGATACTTTATCAGCCATTTGCTCGCGCAACTGAATTAGCTCGGCCATCAATTTCTCCTTTTCGCTGCTGAAGAAATTTGACCGTTCGTCGAGCACAGCTATGCGACTGTCTTTATCGTAGAGCCGGGTAGTCAGCTCTTTTTCCTTTTCAAGCATTTTTTCGTTCAGTGCAGTGAGTGCTCTCCTGTTTTTTGAGGCCATGACCAGAAAAGCAATCAGTATGCCCGAAGCAACACCAGTCAGCAACAATATTGTTTGTAAGAAAGTTGGCATGTCAGACATAAAATTATGCACCAAAAAGGTTTGGTTCGTCAAAGGTAATTCTTTTTATTAGCAGGCATCACGCCTGTCGAAATTCAGTAAATTTGTGCCCTTCAAAAAAATAACATTGTATAATTATGGCTGAGTTATCGTCGAAATTGCTGGAGCAAGCTGTTGGCCAGTTTGCTAAACTACCGGGTATAGGCCGAAGAACAGCCCTGCGTCTTTGTCTGCATTTGCTTAAGAGCGAAAAGGATGAATCACGGCAACTGAGTGATGCCATAGTGAGGTTAGCTGAAGAGATCCAATATTGCCAACACTGCCATAATATTTCAGATACTGACATTTCCCAGATCTGCGCCGATCCTCGCCGCGAGAAAGATATCTTATGCGTAGTTGAAGATGTTCGGGATGTGATGGCGGTTGAAAACACTTCTCAATTCAGGGGTAAGTACCATGTGTTGGGTGGGATCATTTCGCCCATCGAAGGTATTGGACCTAATGACCTGAGTATTGCAAGCCTGGTTGAGCGCGTTGAATCGGGTACAGTGCATGAAGTAATCATGGCGTTACCTGCTACCATCGAAGGCGACACCACCAATTACTACATTTATAAGAAAATAAAACACGTTGATCTGCTTATTACCACCATTGCACGCGGAGTAGCAGTTGGCGATGACCTGGAGTTTGCCGATGAGATTACCCTGGGGCGTTCAATCCTTAACCGAACACCTTTTGAGACAATACTCTATCGCTAAATTTTCTTTTCGGCCACCTTAATCAGTTCGTCCTCTTCATTAATCACCACATTATTAGCATCATGCGACGACTCAGCTCCCGCATCGAAGATGGTGAGCTGATTTTTCCCGACTGGGATCCGCACATGGTCTAACTCAGGTCCAAAGCGGTCGAGATAAACATTGAGCGCTTTTCTGACCAACCGAACAGGTGTAAGGTGGTGCTTTTTGCAGTAACGAGTCAGGCGTTCGTACTGTCCGGTGGTCATTTTAAAGGTTATTTTCCTGAACCTGATCTTTTTCCGGCGGTGGAGTTTTTTTTTCGAAGGCATGGCTGCGAATTGTGGTTTATGTGGGTGTTCATAATTCTATTGTCTTGTTCAAGGGTGGGATAGGTTTGTCTTGCTATGGGCGGATGATCTCGCGGATGTCTTCGATCAGCTTGCGGGCAAGCACCTCGGCCTTCTGCAACGAGTCGCTTTCGGCGTAGATGCGGAAGATAGGCTCGGTATTTGAGCAGCGTAAGTGCACCCAATCGTTACCAAATTCAATGCGCAGGCCATCGAGGGTATTTGCACGCTGTTTGGCATATTTTATCCTGATTTTCAGCAATATATCATCTGCATTCATGCCTTCGGAAAGCTGGATCTTATTTTTTGAAATGAAATAATTGGGATAAGTAGCACGTAAGGATGAACAACTTTTACCCGATTTAGCCAGGTGCGACAGGAACAGGGCAATGCCCACCAAGGCATCGCGCCCATAGTGCAAAGGGGGATAAATGATGCCTCCATTGCCTTCGCCTCCAATGATGGCTTTTGTTTCTTTCATCATTTTCACCACATTCACTTCGCCAACAGCTGATGCAAAATACTCTCCACCAGCTTTTTGTGTAATTTCTTTTAACGCATGGGTTGAAGACAGGTTCGAAACTGTATTGCCTTTCTCATACATCAACACATAATCGGCCACAGCCACAAGGGTGTATTCCTCTCCAAACATCTCGCCGTTCTCATCAACAATAACCAAGCGGTCAACATCCGGATCTACTACGAAAGCCAGGTCGGCATTTTTCTTGATCACCAGTTCAGAAATTTCTGAAAGATGTTCGGGCAGCGGCTCAGGATTGTGCGGAAAACGCCCGTTGGGATCACAATAAAGTTCAGTGATCTTTTCGACACCGAGTGCTTTGAGCAGCATAGGTACGAATATTCCGCCTGTTGAGTTTACGGCATCAATGGCTACATGAAACCCGGCATCCTTGATTGAATTGACATCAACCAATGGCAGGGCAAGAATTTTTTCAATATGGTGTTGAAAATAGTTTTCGATGCGCTGGTATTTTCCAAGGTGATCGGCCTCGGCATATTCGAAATTTCCTGATTTAACCCAAGCAATTAGCTGATTACCTGCGGATTCGCTGATAAATTCTCCATGCTCATTTAACATTTTCAGGGCATTCCATTGCCTGGGGTTATGGCTGGCCGTTAGAATAATGCCACCGTTTGCTTTGAAATCTATAACGGCTAATTCCACCGTGGGTGTTGTTGACAGGCCAAGGTTAATGACATTAACACCAGCGGCCATGAGGGTTCCAACAACGAGGTGTTCAACCATTTTACCCGAAATACGGGCATCGCGCCCCATAACAACTGAAATTTCGCCGTTATCAGCCTGTTGTCGCAGAAGCATGGCGTAGGCTGAAGTGAATTTCACAATGTCAATGGGTGTAAGGCCAAGGGAGGGGAAGCCGCCAATAGTGCCCCGGATTCCAGATATGGAAGTGATCAGAGTCATCTTAACTTTTGAGTACAATTTGCAGCAAAGATAATCGAATTCAAAGATTGCAATGATGCTTCTGATAACTTGATGAAAATGTATCGCCATGAAAAATGCATTAATCGAAGGATAAAATCGGTGACGGCCTGCCGGATTTTCGTAATTTTGCCGCATGGAAGAAGGCAATTGAATATGGAAGACGAATTTGAAGATTTTGACGACGAGGAGCTTCTCGAGTTGATTCGTAAGTATGAAAAAATGGCCGATAAAGGGGAATACGCTTTTTTCGATGCTGATGAATTGGAAGACATCATTGATCATTACTATCACCACAACGATATGACTCGCACCGGGCAAGCCATTGATTTTGCAAGCGTTCAACATCCCTCCTCACCCTCGATCATGTTGCGCAGGGCACAATACCTGGCTTCGAGCAACAAAGCAGAGCAAGCACTTAAAGTCCTGCAAGAGGCAGAACGGCTTGATCCCGAGAATATTGATGTTTACATGATCCGGGCGAATGTTTTCAGCCAGATGAAGCTCTTTAGCGAAGCTATTGAAGAATATAGCAAAGCACTCGATCTTACTGATGATACTGAAGATATCCTGATGTCAATTGCTTTTGAGTTTGAAAACAAGATGATGTATGCAGAAGCCATTGGATATCTTACGAAGGTTCTCGATATTAGCCCCGATAATGAGTTGGCCATATATGAGATTACATTTTGTTACGAGTTTATGAATGACTACGATGCGGCCATCAGCTTTTTCAATGCATTCCTCAACAATAATCCTTATTCGAAGTCGGCATGGTTTAATCTCGGGCTCTTGTATAATTCAGTGGAGCTTTTCGAGAAAGCCATTGATGCATATGATTTTACCATTGCCATTGATGAAGCTTTTTCTTCGGCGTACTTCAACAAGGGAAATACACTGGCAAATATGGATATGTATCGCGAGGCTATTGAAAGTTACCGTCAGACTTTCCTTTACGAAGACACTGAAGGCATTACATATTATTACATTGGCGAGTGTTTCCAGAAACTTGGGAACCATCAGAGCGCCCTTGAGCATTATTACAAAGCCATCGAACTTGACCCCAACCTTGCTGATGCGTGGTTTGCCTTAGGCTCAGTGTATGAGGAGCAGGAGCAAATTCCAAAAGCAATATCTGCACTCGAAAATGCCGTACGCATTGAACCCAGTAACATGCTTTATTTGCATGCTATTGCCAACCTGCTTGCCAAGGATGGTAAAGTTGTGGAAGCTGCCGAGGCTTATAATAAGGTTATTAGCAGCAACTACGACGACACCGATTTCTATCTCGACTACGCTGAATTCTTATCTTCCACTGTTGGCATACCCAAATCCATTGAGTTGCTCAGTGTAGCCATCGGCATCTATCCCAATGCTTCGGCGCTATTTTATCGGTTATCTGCATATAACTTCTTGATAGCCAAGAAAAAAGAAGGTACCAAATGGCTCGAAATCGCCCTCAATATGGAGCATGAGGGTTTTAAGGATTTCCTGGATTTCGCACCGGAACTCGCCAACAATCCTGAAATCATCAACCTAATCGAAGCCGCAAGGCCTCCGGTGAAGCAGAGACGAAAGAAACGTCAGTGAATCAATTATCATCTCATCACCAATCATTTATCCAATCGCAATTCATGAGGGAGTTTATCATCCATACCATCAAAGGCATCGGCATGGGTGCTGCCAATGTTATCCCCGGCGTTTCGGGGGGAACCATCGCACTCATT
>JAUXXY010000104.1 GCA_030684735.1 Bacteroidales bacterium
GCTTTCACCGGGAATTTATGGCAAAGCTGGGTTCAGCTTCGATTTTGCTAAAAAAAACCAGGTATTGACGGATGTTGAGATAGGTTTTACGGCAGAATTTTTTCCAAAAGCTGTTCACATAATGGCACTTCGTGATCCGGAACGGTTTTTCCTCACCTTCTTCATCTCGGCACACCTTGGCAAACGCTACGACTGACAAATCCGGAAGTGAAAGTGTATTTTTGAGATATTGACCTAGCCCGATAGATTTTGTAGTTTTGCACAAGTTCAAAAACAATTAAAACAATTATTTATGAATAAACGACTACGCATTTTATTTCTCTTAGCGCTGATACTTCCTTTTTCAGA
This sequence comes from Bacteroidales bacterium, assembly GCA_030684735.1. Lineage (GTDB taxonomy): Bacteria > Bacteroidota > Bacteroidia > Bacteroidales > JAAYJT01 > JAAYJT01. The sequence continues at coordinate 349 of JAUXXY010000104.1, forward strand.
AGCCAGTGCCCAATGCACTCCGGGCAATTATACCCGGCCAGGAATTTACCCCGATAGTGCTTCGGGTTTTCCCCCCGCAGTTGCCACCTATCAATATAATCTTGTGGTCACGGCTGTAATTCCTGTTGATACTCTTTTTGGGGTGGTAAGAGTCCCCATTGATTCGATTGGTGTTGTGTCGGTGCAAGGTTTGCCCGCAGGTTTCACTTACAAAACCAACACACACTCAGGATACTGGAAAGGTGGCACCAAAGGGTGTTTGCTCATTACCGGAAAGCCTACAAGCCAGCAAATTGGCAAACACCCACTTGTTTTTGAGGTGGTAGGATATATAGTGGGATTTCAAATGCCCTATAATATAACCTATTACAGCATCACCGTGCTCGATTCGGTAGCCTATGGAATTTTTTCGCCATCCGATCAAAATGATTTGATGTTAAGCGCATTCCCTAATCCGTTTAAAGAAGCACTGACCCTGCAGTTTCATTCCGAAACACAGGCAAATATTGATTTGTTTATCTACGATGTGCATGGCCGGCTTACTGTGAGCGAGAAAGTAGATGTTACAGCAGGAGATAATTGGCATACCATTGATACTTATGCGCTTAGGCCGGGAGTTTACCTTTGCAGGTTATTCGATTCTGCTCGTGGTATGTCTTCTGTCATCCGGCTCACTAAATACTAACAGATTTGTTAATAATACTGAGTTTCACAAGGTCGTATTTACAATAAATTAGTTATGATGAGATATATTATCATATGTATATTGATGTGCAGCAACCTGTTGCATGCACAAGTGCCTATTGTACGTGGGTTGGTTACAGATGCTGCTAATGGCGAGCCTTTGCCGGGGGTAAACATCATCTATGGCAAGGATCGTGGTGTGGCCACTGATGTAAATGGAAATTTCGAAATTTTTGGAACGGAAGGCAAACTTCACCTTCAATTCAGGTATGTTGGGTACAATACTGTGCTTCGGACCATTGATGTCGTCAAAGGCCAGACATTGCGGCTTGATGTGAAAATGAGGGAGCAACAGCACATGTTAAATGAGTTGGTTGTGAGTGCATCCCGCTACGAGCAACGCCTCTCGGATGTGATTGTTTCGATGGACGTGATTAAACCTTCCACCATCGAAAACGCCCATACTTTGAACATCGAAACAGCCCTCCAGAAGGTGCCTGGACTCATGTTTCTCGGAGGCCAGGCAAGCATCCGTAGTGGCAATGGTTATAGCTATGGTGTGGGCTCACGTGTATTGCTATTGTTAGACGACCTTCCGATGCTTACAGGTGCCGGCGGTGAAGCAAAATGGGATTTTGTCCCCCTCGAGAACTTAGGCCAGGTTGAAGTATTAAAGGGTGCTGCATCGGCACTTTATGGTTCTTCGGCCTTAAACGGGGTCATCAACATTCGCACAAGCTACCCCAAAGAAAAACCCGAAACCAACCTGGTTTTCTATAGTGGCATCTATGGCCAACCCAAACGTAGCGAAATTGCCTGGTGGGGCAATACGCAACCATTCTATTCAGGCATGCGGTTCACTCATAGCCAGATGTTTGGAAATCTGGATATTGTTGCAGGCGGAAACATCTATACCGACCAGGGTTATCGCGAAAAAGAACATGAGCAATATGCGCGGTTCAATCTCAACACCCGTTACCGAAGTCAAAAGGTAAAGGGATTGAGCGGGGGGATTAACTCTAATTTTATGAGTAAAAAGGGTGGAAATTTTTTAATCTGGCTCAATGGTACTGATGGTGTTTATCGCACATCACCGGTGATTGACCAAAGCTATGATAACACACGCCTAAACATTGATCCCTTTATCATCTACAATCCCAACCCCAACATGCGTCATTCCCTTAAGGCACGAATTTTTAGGGTTTCGTATGACAACGACACCATGCACAATTATGATAACTCCTCTTTTGCCGAATATCAATTTTTGAAGCAATGGGAGAATAACCTTTCGTTAACTGCCGGTGTGAGTACTACTTTTATTGATGCCAATTCGAACCTGTTCAGCAACACAAAACACACTGCCAACAACCAGGCGCTGTATTTCCAAGCCGACAAACGTTTTCGCAGTTGGTCATTTGTACTGGGAGGACGTTATGAATTGCATAAAATCAATGAGTTGCGAGAATCATCAAAGCCGCTTTTGCGCGCAGGTTTCAACTATCAGGCTAAAGAATTTACTTTTATCAGAGGTAGCTTTGGGCAAGGATTCCGATATCCGGCCATAGCCGAAAAATTTGCTTTCACCCAGGTAGGTGCTCTTCGAATCTTTCCGAACGACACCCTCATGCCAGAGCGCGGATGGAATGCAGAATTAGGTATGAAGCAAGGATTTTCTTATGGCCAGACCAAAGGCTATCTTGATGCGGCATTGTTTTGGTCCGAATACAAAGACATGATTGAATTTACCTTTGGGCAGCATTACCCCGCTAACCTCACCAACCCCACCCTTTGGGACTTTTTTAAATACACCGGCTTCAGGGCCTATAATATTGGGCATGCCCGCATTGCCGGTTTCGAGGTTAGTCAAAATGGACAGGGATCTCTTGGCAACCTGCCAATTGATTTTATGATGGGTTATACCTTCACCGATCCAATCGAAAAGAACTTCGATCCAAAAAAAACAACTGCCTCCACCGATAAAAATATCCTGAAATACCGGTTTTATCACAGCGCCAAAGCAAGCATCAACGTGTCGTACCGCAAACTTTCGATGGGTATGCATCTTGACTACCACAGCTATATCATCAATATTGACATGGCTTTCGAAGATTCATTGCGTTTCCCGCCCCCATCTAACTTAGCCTATGCCGTCATTTTGCCGGGAATGAAAGAATACCGGGCAAAAAATAATACCGGTGATATTATCTTTAATTGGCGCATTGCTTGGGATCCTCTGCCTGGAACACGGTTGTCGTTCATAATCAACAACTTGTTCAATCGTGAATACATGACCCGGCCGGGCGATGTGCAACCCCCCAGGGTTTATGCATTACAATTGTCAATGAAAATCTAAGGGGCAAGCACCAGCTCAAATGCTCCTTTTTCGCGTATGATATGGTAGGGTTTTCCTGATGCTTCACATGCTTGCCGCCAGGCTTCCAATGCCCGATAAGGCACTTTATTCGTAATTACAATATTTTTTGGGTTTATCATCCTGAAAATTCCTTCAGACACAGTACGATTATCATCATAGATAAGCGCCACATCAACATACAGGGTATCAGTCAAATAAGCATATGGAAATTCGTTGGTGATCAACACAAAGTTTTTATCGGCGAAAATAAAAAATGGATCGCTGGCTTGTAGCTTATCAGGGCCGATGCCATCCAGCGGATTGAAATACAATGAGTCGAGCGAAACAAACCAGGTGTTCCTGATCCCCGACTGCACCCTGTTTCCAAGAATATTATACTCCAACCCTGCTAGATTTTCAATATTAGCAGAAGAGGCAAGGAAAATATTATTGCGCCTTTCGATGAGATCAATGGCCGCATCGTTTTTTACTGAATAAACTACTACTTTTTTCTGCTTTTGCCATTGGTATTCCCTGACGACAGCCGTGGCGGCTATAAAAATAGCTACTACAATTGCGAACTTAAGAAACATGGGTTTTTTTGTCGTCCAGGCCCTGAAGAACCCGAAGATAAGCAGATAAAAGAGCAGAACCGTTGCGAACGAAACAAAAATGCCACTACTTGCCGAATAAGGCAGCTGGTCAATAAAAGTCACAGAGGTATTCAGGGTTTTTAACAACAAAATGAGTACCTGCGAAATCCAGTAGGACAAGATAGGGATGAACGAAACAATAACTACCAGGAACCCGGCATATAAAATAAGCGTTGCAAGTGGAATTACCACCAGGTTGGTGATGATGAAATAGTTTGGGAATTGATGAAAATAATACAACCCGAGAGGAAATGTTCCTATTTGTGCTGCTACAGATACCGTAACCAGGCTCCAGATTTTATCAACAAGCTTGCTTTCAGGGACCCAGAGATTATGTAACAGGGGTTGAACTGAAACGATGGACAGAACGGCCGAATATGACAATTGAAAACCAACATCCTGAAGCAGGAAAGGATTGATAAGGAGCAGCAAAAACGCTGATGCACTGAGACTGTTGTAAATATGTCCCGGGCGGTTAAGTAAACTCCCTACAATCACAAAACTGAACATGGTAGTTGCCCTGAGCACCGAAGGAGACAAACCTGTGATAAGGGCATAAAGCCATATTCCGGCAAGTACCAGCATACTTTTTAGAAAACGCGTTAATCGGTTTCTTTTCAAGAAAAAAAGCATACCATTGAGAACCAAGAATATAATGCCCACATGCAGACCCGACACACACAATATATGCATGGCACCGGCTGCCGAAAATTCTTTGCGGGTTTCGTTGTCAAGATGGTCATCATATCCCAGCACCAGGGCATTGACAACTGCGAAATTGCGGTCGGTGATGTTATTTTTTTCAAAGATCCGGACAAACTTATTCCTGAGTTGGATGGAATAGCTCATTAAGGCCATCCCATAACCGCTGCCAATCCTTACCCATTCTCCGGTTCGCACAAACGATTGAAAATGAATATTTTTTCTGGCGAGGTAGCGGCCATAATCAAACTCACCGGGGTTGGCCGGTTGTGCAGGGGCCACAAGAGCAGAATAGACAATCAGCCTATCGCCATACTGAATTGTTGCCGAAAGACTATCTTTCGGAAAATACAGCATTATTTTTCCTGAGGTTTCTATCCAGCTACTGTCTTTCTCAACAGCCACAACTTTTGCAACAGTTTTATAGGAATTTGACCTGGTTTCGACCGGCAGGGTGACTTGAACGATCAATGGCTCCGAGCCCTCATAAATCTTACCAACAGAGGATGGGTCGTTGCGCTTGTCGTGTATGCGGCTCCATTCATAACCCAATGCTATCATTAGCAGCATTATAGTGATGCCGATAAGATACCTGTTTTTGTACAAGGCATATTTCTTGATCAAGAACCTTGCAGCCATCAACACCAGAACCAAGGTAGCATAAATCCACAATGGTAAACTTCCCGTGAACAAGGAACTCGTATATACCAATCCACCGGCAGTATATCCCACCAGCAACCTGAACAAGGTATATTGATTCCATTGGTTCAAGCTCGAAGAAATTTTATTGCAGATAGCTAAATTAACAACTTCTGCCTATGAAGCATAAATAAAAAAATGATTTATTTTCCTGATTTCAGTAACGTTTCGTGCATCATTGCTGCAACCCGTGCTGAAGTACCGGGGCCTCCAAGCATCTTTTCAAGCTCCTGGTAGTGATCAAGCATCGCGTGCCTTATTTTTTTGTCATAAACAATTTTATTCAACTCGACAATTAATGCAGGCCGATTGAAATCGTTTTGCAGGAGTTCTTTCACAACAGGTTTGTTCATGATGAGGTTGACGAGTGAAATGTAGTTAACCTTCACCAATCGTCTGGCAATCTGGTAACTTATGAGGTTAGCCTTGTAGCAAACCACTTGCGGCACCTTGAAGAGGGCGGTTTCCAGTGTGGCAGTTCCTGAAGTAACCAATGCCGCTTCGGCAATTTGTAGCAATGAATAAGTTTGCCCAAAAATCAATTTAACAGGCATCTTGCCTATGATTTTATCATAGAGTATTTCGGGCAAGGCTGAGGTGCCGGCAACAACAAATTGATATTGAGGATATTCTGTTGTAATGCTAATCATCAAACCAAGCATTTTCTTAACTTCTTGCTTGCGACTGCCTGGCAGCAAGGCAATAACCGGGCGTTCATCCAGGTACATTTGTTCTCGTATGGTGTTTTGATCCACTCGAGCAAGATCGGCCAAGGCATCGTGCATCGGGTGGCCGGCAAATTCAACATCCACGCCAAACCGGGCATAGAAATCTTTTTCGAATGGCAGGATCACAAACATACGTGTTACCCATTTTTTAATCTGGTAAACCCTTGATTGCTTCCATGCCCAGATTTGGGGCGAAATATAGTAGAATACCCTGATCCTGTGCTTACTGGCAAAATGTGCCATGCGGAGATTAAACCCTGGATAATCAATAAGTATCAATACATCGGGCGCATAGATCAGCAGGTCGCGCTGGCATGTTTTTAGCAAGCCGATAATGGTAAAAATATTCGCAACTACTTCAAAAAACCCCATGAAATTCGTATGCCGGTAGTGCACCACCAGTTCTCCGCCCTGGGCCTGCATTTTATCCCCTCCCCAAAATCTGAATTGAGCATGCGAATCAACTTTTTTTAGCTCTTTCATCAAGTTCGAGGCATGCAGATCGCCCGAGGCTTCACCAGCGATGATGTAATATTT
>JAUXXY010000021.1 GCA_030684735.1 Bacteroidales bacterium
TAAAAGTGAACTTTTTCGCGTTTCATACGAAAATTCCCGAGCCTGTTTCCTTCAGAAATCCCGTAGCTTAGCAGCTATTTTACTCCTTCCAATTTTTTTCAAAGAACGGGCCGCGGATTAAAATTCCGCAGCAACTAGTAAATATCTTTATAAAGTTGTTACTTTTTGCTGGTTTTTTCATTTTCTCGCTCGTTTCTTGCCTCGTCGGCCAGCCGGTCCAACGGGCTTTGTATCCGGTCAACACCCTTCTTTGTTAAATGGGTGCAGATGGTAGTAGTCCTAATGCTGCTATGCCCAAGCAGGGCTTGTATGAATCTCAGGTCGGTTCCGGCCTCAAGTAAGTGAGTGGCAAAGCTGTGTCGCAAGGTATGTACTGTTGCTTTCTTGGTCAATCCGGCTTTTTCAACCGCCCTGCGCATTACCTGTTGCACACTGCTATCGCTGTAAGGCTCTCCTGTTTTTCGCCATAACCCGAAATCATCAGTAGCGTTTAATATTTTACTTAGGTCTTTCATGATCACCCAGGTGTAAATCTCTAATGATTTCTTTTTACTCAATCCATACACTTCTCAAATGTCTTTTCACCACTGCCAGCACTATTTTATACCCCCCCACAAATATAATAACAATCAATACATATAAAGCAAACCTCAGAAAATAAATTACATACAAAGAAATCATCCGGCATTAAACCCCCACCTCTCCCCATCTCCAAATTGAATGTATAGGTTTGAACCCGGTTCTCCCGCCAATAAATCAGGTGGTTTGTTGTTCGCCAAAATGCTGTACTGAATCAAATGCATCGGGATAGTATAGCTGGTCAGATGGACACTCAACTATTTGTGCGGTTTACTTATTTCCGTACAATAGTTCCTTAATGGCCAGCCATGCCATCAGAGCGCTGCCGGTGAGCAATGCTTCCTCATCCACATCAAAAGTGGAAGTGTGGAGATTTGAATCAATCCCTTTTTGTATGTTACGAATACCAAGCCGATAAAAGCAGCCGGGGATGACCTGCAAATAGTAGGCAAAATCTTCGGCAGTCATGCGTGGGTCAATTTCGATAACCCGATCGCTGCCAAGAAATTCTGCGGCTGCATAGTTGGCACGTTGTGTAAGGGCAGGGTCGTTGATCAATACAGGATAACCCTTTTCGATGCGTACCTCGCAATCGCCACCCATTCCCTGGCACACCGAAACGGCCATGTTGCGGATCAGTTCATGGGCCTTTTCTCTCCAGCGCTCGTCATACGTACGTATGGTACCCGCGAGATGGGCTTTGTTAGGGATGATGTTCGGTTTGCCATCGGCAATAAAGCGGCCAAAGGAAAGTACACATGGAATTTGGGGTGACGAGTTACGGCTTACGATTTGCTGCAAGGCTGTAATAACATGCGCCCCGATAAGCACGGGGTCAATCACTTGATCGGGAGTGGCTCCGTGGCCTCCCTTGCCGATCACACTGATGTAAATTTCATCCGTTGAGGCCATGGCAGGGCCTGGCCTGAAACCTACAACACCCACATCAAGCTGAGGATAAACATGCTGACCGAAAATACATCGCGGACGTGGGTTTTCGAGCACACCTTCTTCGATCATCATCTTTGCCCCACCCGGATAGCTTTCTTCGGAGGGTTGAAAGATCAACCGTATGCTGCCTTCAAACTCATTGCGCAGTTGGTTCAGAATAAAAGCCGTTCCAAGCAGCGAGGCCATGTGTGCATCGTGGCCGCAGGCGTGCATCACTGAAGCGTTGAGCGACTGATATGATGCCCCGCTTTCTTCGGTGATTGGCAGGGCGTCCATATCGGCTCTTAGTGCAATAAGACCCGATGTGGGATTTCTTCCTTCGATCAAGGCAACTATACCTGTCTTAGCAACCTTGTCCTTGTAAGGGATGTTCCATTCGAGCAGGCGAGCAGCAATGAATGAAACCGTCTTGTACTCCTGCATAGCTAACTCGGGATTTGCATGAAAAAACCGGCGGTACTCTACTAGTTTAGGATAAATTTCCTTAGCAAGCGACAATATTTTTTCTTTAAGACCGGGCATTGCAGAATAGTACTGGTTGTGAAACATTGAAATAAACCACCTTTCAGTAGGGCAAAAGTAAGACAAATAGTTGTATTTTTGCCAGATGGAAACCATACGACAAAGCAAATTGGCAAGGCTGCTTCAACGCGACCTGGGCGATATTTTCCTGGCTGAAGCCCGAAACCACCTCGACGGTGCCATGATCACCGTCACCACTGTGCGAGTGAGTCGTGACTTTTCGACGGCTAAAGTGTTTTTGAGCATTTTTGCAGCTCCCGACAAGCAAGCATTGCTTGGGAAAATTATTGCACATACCCGCGAAATACGATATCAACTTGGTAATCGAATCAAAAACCAGGTCAGAATAGTACCTGAACTTCAATTTCATCTCGACGATTCGCTCGATTACATCGAACACCTTGACGAACTGTTAAAACAGTAACCTTTTCCCGTTTACTTGCTAACCATGCATTACGACCCCATCAAGCAAATCCTTGGTAAGACAATTGGCCATAATCTTTTTATCCGCAAACTGTTCTACCGGCTGCTCGACCTATTGCTGCTGCGCACCTGGCACATAAAAAAGGAGCTGTATAAATGGGCTGTCATGCAACAGGAAAACATGCAGGTGCTCGATGCTGGTTCGGGTTTCGGACAATACACCTATTTTCTTGCCCGCAAATACAAGCAATGGCAGATTCTTGGAGTGGATGTGAAGCAGGAACAGGTGGACGACTGCAATGCATTCTTCTCTAAAGCAAAACTTAACAATACCCATTTTGACCTGGCCGACCTTACCCAATTTCATCAAACTGAAAAATACAACCTGGTGCTTTCGGTGGATGTAATGGAACATATTGAAGATGATGTTACTGTATTTCGCAACCTTTATCGGTCCTTGCGCAAAGGAGGCATGTTGCTGATTTCAACGCCGTCAGACCAGGGAGGTTCGGATGTGCATAAAGAACACGGTAGCTCATTCATCGAGGAGCACGTGCGCGATGGCTATAACATCATCGAAATACAGGAAAAACTTTCAGCCGCCGGATTCGAAAAAACCATGGCAAGATACCAATACGGCAAGCCGGGCAAACTTTCGTGGAAGCTCTCGATGAAGTACCCCATCAACCTGTTGGGTATCTCGAAGTTCTTTTTCCTGATCTTGCCGTTTTACTACCTGATGGTCTTTCCGTTTTGCCTTATTCTGAATGCAGCGGATGTAAGCATCACGCACAACAGTGGCACGGGGCTGATCGTAAAAGCCTGGAAATAAATTATATCTGTAAAATTTATGTTGACTTGAACCTCGCTTTCCATATAGCCCGCCGATACCTGGTCTCAAAAAAAAGCCACAACATTATCAACATTATTTCAGTGATATCTGTGGTAGGGGTCATGGTAGGAACCATGGCGCTGATCATCGTTCTATCGGTGTTCAATGGGTTCGAATCGCTGGTGAAATCATTGTTTAACTCATTCGACCCTGATCTGAAAATTACATTGGTTGAAGGCAAAACCTTTGAACCTTTGGATATTGATGGAGTCCTGATACAAAATCTGCCGGGAGTAATACGCTACACCGAAGTAATCGAAGAAACATGCCTGCTCAAATACCAAAGCCGGCAAACCCTGGTAACCCTGAAAGGTGTTGGCGAAGATTTTGAGAAATTCAGCGGCCTCGATAGTATGATTGTGCATGGCGACCTGGTGCTCGAAAGGGGCGATTTCGACTATATCATCCTTGGCTATGGTGTTGCCTACCTGTTGGGTGCCAACCTGAACGATCACCTTGAGCCGATATCCGTTTTTGCACCCAAACGCAAAGGGTACTTTGGTGCAATGCCCGACCAGGCTTTTACCAATCGCTCCATTTATCCCAGCGGGATTTTTTCAATCCAACAAGACTTCGACTCACGTTATTCCTTAGTGCCACTGCGATTTGCAAGGGAATTATTTGCCTACGACACCGAGGTCACCTCGATTGAAATCGGACTACGACAAGAAGTTAAAAGAGAACCCATTAAAAAACAAATACGGCAGCTTGTTGGTGAACGCTTTGTGGTTAAAGACCGATATGAACAACAGGAACTGCTTTATAAAATCATGAGATCCGAGAAGTTGGCCATCTTTCTAATCCTAACATTCATCCTTTTTATTGCCACCTTCAATACCGTAGGAACTCTCTCGATGTTAATACTCGACAAAAAGAAAGACATTGCCGTTTTGCACAGCATGGGAGCAAACGAAAAACTCATCAAGCGCATCTTTTTTACCGAAGGATTGCTTATTTCGCTGGTTGGCGCATTGTTGGGAATGTTGCTGGGCACGCTGGTTTGCTGCGTTCAGATCAGGTTTGGCATTGTCTCATTGCAAACAGGCGCAGGATCTTTTGTTGTAGATGCCTATCCGGTTGAAATGTTGGCATCCGACTTTCTGTATGTGTTTCTGGTTGTAATGGCCATTGGTTTGCCTGCAGCATGGTTTCCGGCCAACCG
>JAUXXY010000038.1 GCA_030684735.1 Bacteroidales bacterium
CTGCAAGCCCGGCCAATGCATCGGGCATCACGTTTTTGTCAGAAGAGATGAGAGTTATGAGCACTTGTACCTCGGCGTGAAAATTGTCGGGGAAAAGCGGGCGCAACACCCTGTCAATCAGTCTGCTGATAAGAATTTCATGGTCCGACGGACGAGCTTCTCTTTTGAAGAATCCACCCGGGAACCTGCCTGCAGCTGCATATTTTTCGCGATATTCAACGCTTAGGGGCATGAAATCAACGTTTTCCTGTGCTTCATTTTTTGCGACTACAGTTGCAAGCAACATGGTGTCGCCCATCTTTACAACCACGGCGCCATCGGCTTGCTTGGCAAGTTTGCCGGTTTCAATAGTAACGATCCTGCCATCACCCAGATCGAAGGATTTTGAGATTATTTTCATTGTGTATTAAAATTAACTGTTTCTAAAATGTCTTGTAAGGTAAATGTGACTATCTGAAGCTTGTTAGGAACAAAAAAAGGCAATTGAGCAATTGCCTTTTTAATTGATAGTAACAGAATAAGAGTTACTTCCTGAGTCCAAGTTTCTTGATGATTTCGCGGTAGCGCGTGATATCTTTTTCTTTCAGATAGTCGAGCAGGCGCCTTCTTTTGCCTACAAGGCGAACAAGCGAACGCTCGGTGGCCTTATCTTTGCGGTTGATTTTCAGATGTCCGGTCAGATGCTTGATTCTGTGTGTGAAAAGCGAGATCTGACCTTCGGGCGACCCGGTGTCGAATTCAGACCTACCAAAGTCTTTGAAAATTTCCTTCTTGGTTTCTTTTGTCAGGTACATATTCATTTTGCCTCTTTAAATAATGATTCTATATAAAACGGGTGCAAAATTATGATTTATTTTTGGAATAACAAATAATTAGCCAATTTTGAGTTAATTTACAGGATTATTTTTTCTTTGGATGTATCGTTTTAGCAAACCAATTATGAACAACAACGACATAATGCGCCGGATCCGCTACACATTCGACTTCAATGACACAAAGATGATTGAGCTTTTTAGCCTGGCCGGTCATGAAGTAACGCGGGCACAGATTAGTGACTGGTTAAAAAAAGATGATGACCCTGCCTTTCAAGGGCTATATGATCACCAGCTGGCAGTTTTCCTCAGTGGGTTAATTATCGAAAAACGCGGCAAAAAAGAAGGGCCACAACCTATCCCTGAGAAACGTTTGAATAATAATATCGTTTTCAGAAAATTAAAAATCGCATTAAATTTAAAAAATGAGGATATCCTGGAGATCCTTGAGCTTGCTGATATGCATATAAGCAATCACGAGTTAAGTGCGTTTTTCCGTAGTCCTGGCCAGAACCAATACCGCCTATGCAAAGATCAGATCTTGCGTAATTTCCTACAGGGCATGCAGCTAAAATACCACAAATTGTAGCCAACCGAAATTCTCCTGGTACACTGATTACACCATGATTATGCATAAAGAAAAGCCTAAATCGGAAAACAAATCTGAACATGTGAATGAAGAGGCAGGATTAGTAATGACAACCTCAGACAATGAAATTAGAGCCTATCGCCCGGAGCCTATTGTGTCGAACGTCAACGTGGTTCCATATAAACGCCGGATGGATCCACAAATGGCTATTGATGCGTTGGTTGATGGCTACTATGTTTTAATTGGCGATTATTACAGCAGCGGCCTTATCGTATTGAAAGAGCTAAAGGATTTCATAAAAAACAGGCACTCCGATCAATCATTTCAGGGGCAGCGGGATTCCCGAGCAGTATATCGCGAACTTTCGCATCGCCTGCTTCTATTGGTAAGCGACAATAAATTGACTGTAAGAAAAGCCCCGAAAATTGGCTGGCTCAAAACACTTTACCCTGAATCAGGTGACTTTCTATTACCATTTCCTCAGGTCCAAGGTTTAAACAGCTCATGGCAATGGTATGAAAGGGGTATTTCTATTCCGGGTTTAAACATAAAAATACATCCCTGGTTCGGCACTTATTTTCCAACCCGCTTCGAGCACCTGAAACTTTTCGATAACTGGTTAAAACAATACGCAGGAGAAAAGAAGTCGGCCATAGATATTGGGATTGGCTGTGGAGTACTCACTTTCCAGATGTTGAAACATGGATTCGAAAAAGTTTATGGAACGGATTCAAATCCCAACGCTATTATTGGAATGAACGAAATGCTCAAGGATAATGAATTGCGTTCGAAAATAAGTACTATGCATGGCGATCTGTTTGCCAAATGCAATTTGAAAACGGAACTAATAGTATTTAACCCGCCCTGGCTACCTGCATCTCGCAATATAGAAGGGATAGATGAAGCCATATATTATGAAGACAATTTGATTAAACGCTTTTTCGTGGAAGCAATAGAACACCTTAACACCGAAGGGAGATTGGTTATTTTGTTCTCGAATCTGGCTCAAATAGCCAACCCTGGAGAGCCTCATCCCATTAAAACAGAATTATTGGAAGGAGGACGTTTCCAAAAGGAATTATTCATGCAATATACAGTTCGCCCTGCATCAAAAAATACACGCAGAAACCAACACTGGCGTGCTTCCGAAAAGGTTGAATTATGGGTATTGAAAATCGCGAGTGAAAAATGAAGTCTTGGGTAAAAGGCTTGTTATGCAGGCCGAATTTGGCGATTTTTTATCCACGAATCACCAGCAAGCCAGCCAGTGTTTCTTTGTCGTACGTTCTATTTACTGTATTGTCTTCTCAAC
>JAUXXY010000052.1 GCA_030684735.1 Bacteroidales bacterium
TATGAAGGAATTAAGCCTTGAAAAGGTTGAAGAAAAAACAGCTGTTTTCTCTCTTGAGTTCATTAGCGAAAACGCAGGGGTTTATGACTATGCTTTCCGGATATTTCCAAAAAATGAACTCTTACCGCACTGGCAGGACCTGCATCTGCTAACTTGGTTTTAATTAATCAAATATTCAATTAATGCAACAAATATGGAATTATTAAAAGGCAAAACTGCTCTTATTACCGGTGCGGCACGTGGCATTGGACGTGGCATCGCACTTAAATTTGCAGCCGAAGGTGCCAACGTCGCCTTTTCAGATCTCAAATACGACGAAATTTCGCAGGAACTTGTGCAAGAGCTTCAACTTTTCGGTGTGAAAACCAAAGGCTATTCCTCGGATGCATCTTCGTTCGAGGACAGCGAGAAATTAGTAAATGATGTGTTAGCCGATTTTGGAGCCATTGATATCTTGGTGAACAATGCCGGCATCACACGCGACACCCTGCTGATGCGCATGACCGAGCTCGACTGGGACCTGGTGATCAGGATTAACCTGAAATCCATTTTCAACATGACCAAGGCCATTCAAAAAGTCATGCTGAAACAGAAATTCGGAAGCATCGTAAACATGAGCTCTGTGGTTGGGCTGAGCGGAAATGCAGGCCAATCAAATTATTCAGCATCTAAAGCAGGACTGATCGGATTTACAAAATCCATTGCCCAGGAATTGGGATCGCGCAGCATCCGTTGCAATGCCATTGCCCCGGGGTTCATCGAAACCGATATGACTGCCAAGCTGCCACAGGAAGTGAGAGATCAGTGGGTTAAAACCATCCCCTTGCGACGTGCTGGCACCCCAGAGGATGTAGCAAATCTCGCCCTTTTCCTTGCCTCCGATCTCTCGTCGTATATTTCGGGTCAGGTGATTAGTGTTTGCGGAGGCATGCATAGATAGTTGTTTATGTTTGATGTGTAACCCAAGTGCCCGATAAAATTATCATAACCGAAGGATCATGGTGGATTTTGCTATGTATTATAGCAGGACTGCTTTATGCTGCAGTGCTTTACCTGTATGAACGAAGATTTGAATTCTCGTCTTCGCGAAGGTATTTGATGGCTACAATCAGAACCGTAGCTGTTTCATTAATTGCTTTTTTCCTGCTCTCACCTTTTTTTCGCCACTCAACCAGCACGGTTAGCAAACCCATTGTTATTATGGCCCAGGAAAATTCTGCATCGGTGCTTGCAGGGAAGGATTCTTCGTTCTACAAAAGGCAATACCCTGAATTGCTCAACCAATTGGTTTCCAGCTTAGAAAGGAATTTTGAGGTGCACAGGTATTCCTTTGGCCAAATGGTGAGCCCGGATATTACTTTCACATTCGACGAAAAGCAAACCAATATATCCAAGCTTATCAGCGATCTGCACTCGCTATACATAAACCGCAACGTGGGAGCTGTAATTTTGGCAAGCGACGGTATTTACAATCAGGGCGTTCATCCTTACTATGCCGTGCAACAAATGCCTTACCCTTTCTTCACTGTGGCAATGGGCGACACAACACCCCAGCGCGACGCATTGATTGTTAGGGTGTTGCACAATCGGATAGCTTATCTTGGAAATTCTTTTCCTGTCGAGATACAAATCAGAGGCAGTTTGTGTAATGGGTTGAAAAGTCGCTTGCAGGTATTACATAAAGGCGCAGCGTTGTTTGCCGAAAATATCTCTTTCGAAGGAGATAAGTATGACAAAATAATACAGGTGGAACTGAAAGCTTCTGAACCTGGTTTGCATCGCTACACGGTGTCGCTGCAACCTATCGTTGGTGAAATAACTACCACCAACAATGTCAAAGACTTCTTTGTGGATGTATTTGAAGGAAAACAGAAAGTGCTGATGCTCTACAGTGCGCCTCACCCTGACATTGCCGCAATCAGACAATCTCTCGATTCGCATCAGAACTATGAGATTACGGTGAGCGAAATATCGCATTTCAAAGAAAACCCTGCACTCTATAACCTTGTGATACTTCACCAACTGCCCTCAGCCAGGAGCGCTGATGGCCAGCTTCTACAGCAAATGCGCGACCAAAACATTCCGTTGTTGTTTATCATCGGCATTGGCACTTCAGTAGATATTTTCAACACCCTGCAAACAGGGCTGACCATTACCGGAGGAGGAATCAAATTGAATGAAGCACTGCCAGCCATGAATCCAGCTTTCGGTTTGTTCTCGTTGAGCCAGGAGTTTCGCGACCTCAGCAGGTACCTTCCACCTCTTTTCAGTCCTTTTGGAGCCTATAGGACAACAGGAGCTGCCTCTGTGATCTTTCAGCAACAGATCGGTAGTGTCGTCACCGACATGCCTTTGATGTTGACAATCGATATCTCTGGACAGAAAACTGGCATCATAGCCGGTGAAGGAATGTGGAGGTGGAGGCTGACTAACTATGCCCGCAATAACAACCACAGGGCATTCGACGAACTGCTGGGGAAGTTTGTTCAATATCTCTCACTCCGTGAAGAAAAGAGCCGTTTCAGGGTTTCAACCCGCAATACCTGGAACGAAAATGAATCGGTAGAATTCGCAGCCGAGTTTTACAATGCCTCATACGAGCCAGTGAATGAAAATGAGGTAGAGCTGACAATAACTGATGAAGAAGGACGGAACTTTCCTTTCGCTTTTTCACCGTTGGGAAATTCGTATTTTCTCAATGCCGGCCAATTGTATCCTGGAAATTACATCTTCGGTGCACGCACAATCTCACAACAAGAAGGATATAATGCGAAAGGAGCCTTTACTGTACTGCCTCTTCAGGCTGAACTGATTTCAACAGTGGCAGATCACAATCTGTTGTTTGGATTGGCTCAGCGCTCTGGAGGACAGATGGTTTCGCCTGCTGACATGTTGGGAATATCCCAGCAGCTTGCAGAACGCGAAGATATTAAGCCATTGATCTACAGGGAAATGAAATATCATGAGTTGATTGATATTGGCTGGCTGCTTGCACTTATTATAGCCTTGCTAACAGGGGAGTGGGTGCTTAGGCGCATAGCCGGGGGCTATTGATCTCAGTTGTTGATTATAGCCTTTATTACATTGGGGCATGCGGAACAACTAGTTGCATGGAAAGATTTTCAATGATTGATCAGGAAAACCGCGGGGCGTTTATGAATGTCTGGTTTTGATTTCTTCCACTCACTTATGGTTTGGGTCAGGATAATCTCATGGTCCGAACCGAGGTCGCGGGCAATACAAAGCAATGTGCTTTCTCGGCACACTTCTGTAATGGTTATAAGCATTTGCATGTTACGATAAGGTGTTTCGATGAAGATTTGAGAAAATCCTGTTCGCAGTGAAGCTATCTCTATTTCGCGCAGCTTCTTAGCTCTTTCACTTTTTTGAACAGGCAAATATCCGTGAAAAACAAACTGCTGGCCATTCATGCCCGATGCCATTAAAGCAAGCATTATGGATGATGGTCCCACAAGGGGCACTACGCTCAGATGCTGCTCATGAGCCATCGCTACCAGGTTTGAACCGGGGTCAGCAACACATGGTAATCCGGCTTCGGAGAGCAGACCCATGCTTTGGCCAGAGTGGACAATTTTTAATAATGCTATAATTTCCTCCTGAGGGGTGTGCTCGTTGAGCAGCAGGAATTTAATTTCATTTAAGTTTTTTTTGTGGCCTGCACTTTTCAGAAACCTTCGTGCAGTGCGCAAGTCCTCAACCACAAAAACTTCGAGAGAGCGAACGACCTCAATCGTGCCGGCAGGCAGAAACGCCTCAGGTGCACCTGGTGCAAGGCCCACAGGTATCAAAAACAGTTTGCCTTTTTTTCCCATATTTCTATTCTGCCTTACGGAGCCTCGCATCAAATGGTTTTCCAGGGCAGGTGGTCGAGGTCAACATTTCCTCCACAGATGATTACCCCCGCACGCTTTCCTTTTACATCTATTTTTTCATTTACCAATGCTGCCACTGTAACCGCAGCTGATGGCTCGACCACTATTTTCATACGTTCCCACACGAGCTTCATTGCTTCAATAATTTGATCTTCTCTCACAGTAACAATGTTTTCAACATGTTTTTGTATGATCGGGAAGGTGAACGTTCCGAGTGCAGTACGCAGACCATCGGCCACTGTAACGGGTTTCTTTGCCGGAACAATATGTCCTGCTTTCAGCGACAGGTAAGCATCATTGGCCTCCTCAGGTTCGGCTGCAATTATACGTGTGAATGGAGAAAAATAAGTAACCGCCAAGGCTGTTCCGCTCAGCAAACCGCCTCCACCTACGGGAGCAAGAATTATATCAAGGTCATGAACATCCTGTAAGAGTTCAATGGCCGCTGTAGCTTGCCCGGCAATGATGCGCAGATTATTGTACGGATGTATTTCAGTTGCCTTTGTTCGGGCGATGACGACCTGTAGCATTTCTTCGCGCGACTGAAGCGTGGGCTTGCAAAAGGTTATTTTGCCACCATATTCGCGGACCGCTGCAATCTTGGCTTTTGATGAGTCCATGGGCATAACCACGTAGGCCTTTATCCCCCTGAGATTAGCTGCCAGCGATAAAGCTTGTGCATGGTTGCCCGAAGAATGTGTGGCAACTCCTTTGAGAGCTTGCTCGTTGTCGAGAGAAAACACTGCATTGCAAGCTCCCCTGATCTTGAATGAACCGGTTTTCTGAAAATTTTCGCATTTGAAGAAGACTTCACCACCCGTTAACTGATTGAAAAACTTGCTGGTGAGAACCGGAGTGCGGTGTATATGAGGTCTGATCCTGTTATGAGCTGCCTCGATAGTTTGCTGGTCAGGAAATTCAAATGTTTGGTTCATCATAGCGTCAGAGTTTTGCGACAATTTTATCGCAGGCTGATTCGAGCAGTTGATAGGTTAGCTCAAAATCAGATTCATTGCCATAGTATGGGTCGGGGACAGTTTGATTTTTGAATTTATGAATCAGGTTCAAAATATAATCAATTTTGTTTTTGTCGTTTTCGTCGCGTGCAACGAAGGTCACATCACGGTAATTGCGCTGATCCATCACATAGATCATGTCGAAGTTGTCGAAGTCATCAACACTGAATAACCTGGCGTGGTGTCCTGAAATATCAACACCGTTTTTCCTCGCTACCGTAATGGCCCTTCTATCGGGTCTTTCGCCAACATGGTATGGCTCAAATCCTGCCGATTCAACCATA
>JAUXXY010000066.1 GCA_030684735.1 Bacteroidales bacterium
ATTGACCCGGGTTTCATCTGGCTTACCATTTCTTCACTCACATATATAGGTGTTAGCCCTGACGAAGTAAACAGGGCTGCAATCACAACATCGGCAGTTTTTAGGGCTTTGAGCAAAACATTAGGTTGAATCACCGAGGTAAAAATTGGTTGGGAAAGGTGGTTTTGCAGCGATTTAAGTTTATAGATGGAATTATCGAAAATCTTCACCATTGCACCCATACCTAGTGCGGCTCGTGCAGCATATTCACCTACAGTACCGGCGCCAAGAATGACTACTTCGGAAGGTGAGATTCCTGAAAATCCACCAAGCATATGGCCCTTACCAGATTCAGGATGGCTAAGATACTCGGCAGCTGTCATCACTGAGGCGGTGCCTGCCATCTCACTCATTGCCCGGCGAACCGGATAGGCCCCGGTTTTGTCCTGGATGTACTCGAACGCCAACGCTGTAATCTTTTTTTGCATCAACATCCTGAAATATTCTTCATGCTGGGAAGTGAACTGCAGCGATGTAAAAACGGTAGCTTTGGTATTCAGTTGTTCTATTTCATCCTTGCAAAGTGAAGCAACTTTCATCACAATATCGGCTTTGAAAACTTCTGGCTTATCAACAATTTCGCCCCCATACTCGGCGTATTCGTGATCGCTGAACCAGGCATGCTGGCCTGATTCCCGCTCAATCAATACCCTGTGACCGTTTTGCACCAGCAAACCTACGGCATTGGGAACTAATGAGATACGATTCTCCAACTGGGCATCATCGCCAGGAAGGCCAATGGTGAGTGATTTGCTTCTCTTGGCAACCTCAAGCATCTCTTCTTTTGGAAGAAGCCCACCTGATGGTTTATAGGGCATATAGGGTTGTTTTTCAAGTTTCATAATGTTTCGGTTTATACATTAATGGCAATTCTTCTCGTCAATGGTCCGTTAACTGCCGTTATACTAACTCTCACGCAATCGGAAGGAAGAAGTTGTTCAATTTTCTCGGGCCACTCAACAAAACAGTAATCTCCGCTGTAGAAATATTCCTCATAACCCATATCCAGCGCTTCGCGAAATGATTCGATACGATAGAAATCGAGATGATAAATCGGCTTAGTGTTGCCGTCAAGGTATTGATTGATGAGTGCGAAGGTGGGACTCGTCACCATATCCGTTGAACCCAACACACGGCACATTGCCTTGATGAGTGTGGTTTTGCCCGCTCCCATGGCACCATAAAATGCAAAAACCCGTTGGTTATCAGCTATTTTAAGAATCGTACCGGCAACATCTGTCAGATCATCCGGGGAATTAGAAAAGGCCACCTGTTCCATTCAACAATGTGCATAAAATAAGCCCGCAAGTTAGCAAATTCCTATTTGTTTTTCAATACAACAAAAGGAATGATTAGCTCTTCAAGCGAAATGCCCCCGTGCTGGAAAGTATTGCGGTAATAGTTGGCATAGTAATTAAAATTGTTGGGGTACGCAAAAAAGTCGTTGCGCCGACAAAATACAAAGGAGCTGCTCACACCGCCGCGCGGAAGAAAAGCGTCCTCAGGATTTCTCACTTCGAACACCTCCTTTGAGTTAAAATCAAGGCTTCGGCCAGTTTTGTAACGAAGGTTGGCAGTAGTGTTTTTATCACCAATGATTTTTACCGGATTCTGAACCTTCACGGATCCGTGATCTGTGGTAATGATCACCGTTACTTTTTTATCGGCAAGCATCCTGATAATCTCAAGCAAAGGGCTGTGTATGAACCACGAAAGGGTAAGCGAGCGGTATGCCGGCTCGTCATCAGCTAGCTCTTTAATGATCTCCATCTCGGTGCGGGCATGCGAAAGCATATCTACAAAATTGTATACGATCACATTTAGCTTGTTCACCAATAGGTTGGGCAGCGATTCAACCAATTTTCGGCCCGCCGCCAGATTTAAAACTTTGTTGTAAGAAGATTTAATGTCTTTCCCAAATCGTTTAAGCCATTCGCCCAACAATTCACCTTCAAATTGGTTTTTAGTGCCCTCGTCGCCTTCGTTCACCCACCAACGTGGATATTTCTTTTCGATTTCGGAAGGCATGAGCCCCGAAAATAAGGCATTGCGACTGTATTGGGTGGTGCTGGGCAAAATGCTGTAGAATAAATCCTCGCTATCGGTTCTAAAAAACTCTTCTATAACAGGTTGAATTATCTTCCATTGATCGAAGCGCAGATTGTCAATCAACAACAAAAAAACCGGTTGGTTGCCCTCGAGATAAGGAAAAAGCTTTTCTTTAAATATAGTGTGCGAAAGTGATGGCCTGTTTCGGTTCGAACCATTTACCCAGCCCAGGTAGTTTTTTTCTATAAAACGCGAAAAAACCTGATTTGCCTCGGCTTTTTGCAAGCGCAGCACTTCCTGGATGCCTTCATCTTCCGATTTCTCGAGCTTTAGCTCCCACGATACAAGCTTTCGATAAACTTCCACCCACTCAGCATGATCCAGGTTGTTTGTAATTTCCATGCCAATATTCTGAAACTCCTGCTGATAGGCATAAGTAGTTTTTTCGCGGATGATTTTTTTATTTTCGAGGCTCTTCTTAAGCGATAAAAGAATCTGGTTTGGATTTACCGGTTTGATAAGATAATCGGTGATGTTTGATCCAATGGCATCTTCCATGATACTTTCTTCCTCGCTTTTGGTAATCATTACCACCGGAAGGTTTGGGTATTGCTCCTTAAGAATCGTTAGTGTTTCGATGCCCGATAGGCCGGGCATATTTTCGTCAAGAAAAATGATGTCGAAAGGTTTGGTTTTAAGGACATCAATGGCATCGCTTCCATTATTTGCTGTGCTCACATCATAACCTTTATGATTTAGAAAAAGAATGTGAGGTTTTAGCAGGTCAATCTCGTCGTCAACCCAAAGAATGTTAATTTTATCTATCATTTTTCTACTTTAATGAAGTTTTTTAACTTTTTATGAAACTAATTTACTAAACTTTGCATCTTTAACGATCAACATTAGTCTATTATTTGATCTGAAAAGGCTTAAAGTTAATAACAATACTAAAAAAGGCCGGCCAAATTACCTGCAAGAATGTTATTTGTTCTAATAAAACTACAGAATCCTTGTCGAATCGGTTTAAC
>JAUXXY010000069.1 GCA_030684735.1 Bacteroidales bacterium
GACCCAGGTTTTTCCTGCCGACGAATACACTTGCAAAATGCTCGAACGGGCGTGCAACAACGAATGGACCCTGCAGTTTAGCGAAGATCTTAACACGCTGAGCTATATCCTGAAAAAGTCTGGTGAGATAGTGATTCAAATTGATTTTGACCTCACCCAAGCGCATTAAACAATGATTTTTGCTGGTCCGCTTCCTTTTCGGCCAGGAAATTGCGTAAACTGTCCAAGGCTTTGATAGGGGACAAAGAGAAACTGAATTTATTGATATCCAGAAGTTGGATGGCTTCAGCATCCGGATAAAAAGTTGTTATAAAGTCCGACAGGTTCCCTTCATCACGCACCGGATACTGTTTCTGCCGCCATTTAAGAAATTGAAGCACCCTGAGCCCGTCAATTTTCTCGTGGCAGGCCCGTACGAATCTCCCCTGCGAGGCAGCATGCTGCCTTAGGTTTTGCCAAATTTTTTCTCCCACATAAGTTTCTGAAAGAAATTCATCTAAAGGGGTACAAATATCTTTTGCATATAGTGGCGCAAAGAGCTTATAGGTTTCCCGGATTTCATCAAACCACTGGTAGGCGTAAACTGGGTAGCTGCTCCAATCGCCGCTGGCACCAAGGATCATGGCCGGACCTGTTCCAAAATAAACCCGGTCGGAGAAACGTGCTGCGGGATACACCTTTTCAGAATTCCAACACAGAATTTCTCCTTTTTTGCGAAGTTTTTGCAAAAAATAAAAATCCTCGCCGCTCATTTTTGGAGTAATCCCACCGATGCTTTTATAATTTTTCACCGTTAATGCGATGGCCGATCCCAAGGCTGTGAATGCATAAGGGCTATCAATACGCATGAGATTTATGGCATAAGCGCGCATATAAATCTCGTATCGAAGGATGGCGCGATCGGCCAGGGGGTTGCCCGTAAGCTTATGATAGTAAGGAACAGAAAGCGCAGTGTACTGAGGATGCTGCCTGAGGTTGCTAACAACAGATGAAAAATAGCCTGACCTGAACCCGGTGTCAGCGTCGAGCGAGATGATGATATCTTCATTGTGGGCAATGTTTTCAATGGCCTGCATGACTTCCCTACGCGCATGGCCCACGCCATGCTGACGACCTTGCCAGCCTTTGTTTTTCGAACTCCGGTCAATGATATGAATCGAAAATCCATTTTGCTGGTTCAGGAATTCAATGCTTTGACGGTTGTTTTCACAAATATGCTGTTTATCAGGCATCTGCCACCACTCTTCGGGTTGGTTCACACACGCAAACAGACTAATCGGGCCGCGATAATCCTGAGCACGAATATTTTCGAGGAAAACGGGAAGATTTTCAAATTCATTGAGTACCGGCAAGGCAACACATATGGAGGGCAAGACAAAGGGCATCACAATTTCATTTTTCCAATTTTTTATACACCTGATTGATAAACTAACCCCGCACCCGACTGAGGTTTAGCTGCAAAAATAGAAAACCTCCCTTAATATATACTCTGAACGGTCATAAATTGCTTATTTTAACAAGTAACAGTAAGCAGTGGCAGTAAATTGGGCTGCTGCTACTGCCGCTGCCACTTCAAACAGTAAGTTCTTCCCGATTGTAGTATAATATGTTGTGCACTATAAACTTCAACCTCAATGGCGGTGTGGGGCCGATGCGGGTGAGTTCCTCTTTGAGGTTATCCCGCTACGGACAGACCAAGAGCCTCACTGGTTTGCGTCCGGTCAATATGAATTTTGACGGATATTCCTATCTTTGCGTCAGATTTATCTAATAGCATGACAGAACAACAAAGAAAGAAAACGTTTCTTAATCTACCAAAATTCATTGGCGGTACCGAAGCTTTCCGGAAATTTATCGGACAAAACCTTCGTTATCCCAATGAAGCCCTCGAAGCCAAAATCGAAGGCAGGGTGCTTGTCGGATACGACATTGACGATAATGGCATTGTTCATAACCCCCGTATTTTAAAAGGTCTGGGCTATGGATGCGACGAGGAAGCCATGCGGGTAGTATCGCAGCTGCGCTTCGAAAAGGTTAAAAATCGGGGGATGAGGGTGAAAGTAACTACTAAAACCAATATCAACTTCAAATTGCCAACTTCAAGCACCAGTATCAGCTATACGGTGACCTCAAAGCCGGCAGCTCAACAGAAGACCCAGGAGCCCCAACCTCCCAAAGAAACTCCTGTTACATATAACTATACAATCAATTTATAGGTTCTAATTCTGGCATATCAGTGCAACGCCCCACCCTTGAGACCAAACGATTGATACTGCGCCCTCTGTTTGCTACCGATGGCCCACGCGTACAGCAACTTGCCGGCGACCACAAGGTGGCTGCCACCACACTCAACATTCCCCACCCATACCAGGATGGATTTGCTGAAGAATGGATTGCCAGCCACGAAAGCGAATTTGTCGAGCAGAAAACCTTGGTGCTAGCTATATGCCTTAAGAACTGCAATGAACTGATAGGCGCCATAAGCCTCACATTGAAAACGGAGCATCAGTTGGCCGAGTTGGGTTATTGGATTGGGGTTCCTTATTGGAACCGAGGATATTGTACCGAAGCATGCCGCGAAATAATGCGTTATGGCTTCACAACATTGCATCTCAACAAAATCTTCGCCACCTCTTTTGCCGGAAACGAATCATCTGAGAGGGTGATGCAAAAGCTTGGTATGCAACAAGAAGCCCGCTTGCGTGGGCATTTTAGACATTGGAATCAATACCAGGACGTCATTGGTTATGGTATCCTTAAAGATGATTTTCTGACGAATTTGGTTGTTTAAAACGGCCAGAATTGGTTGTCGTTCCATATCCGCTCCTTCAGGTCTTCGTTGAGCGCATGAAGAATCTTATGATGCTCTTTTTCCCAATCAGCCAGGAATTGATAGAACTGTTTTTCCGTGAAATTTGTTGATGCCTGTGCACGTTTTGAGTAAACTTCGATGGCGCGGTTTTCCATATCAATGGCGGCCGAGATGGCTGCTGCCTCGAAGCCAGCGGCTGAAATGCCCTTGGTGATGTTTTTGTCAAGTATCATATCAGCAATGCTTTCGTCGGCTTTGACTAACGAAACCGTATTGTCGAAAGAACCGGTTTTTTCGTATTGCAGGTAATGTTTTGACAGGAACTCGATGTGCAGCTGTTCTTCCTTGGCCATGATGGTAAAAATATTCTTCACGTCCGGATCGTCAGTCTTACTGGCAACTGTTTCATAAAATGCTTTACCGCGCTTTTCCAGCAGGATGGCGGTTTTCAGGATTTCGAGGGCTGTTTTTATTTCCATTTGATATCTCGTTGCGTTAATCAGTAATGAATCTTCATCAAAGTGTGTTTAGATAAATTACACATATCTGCTGTGCTGGCAAAAATATAAAAAAACCGGCTGTTTGGGCCGGTTTAGTTCGTCAGGATCGGTTGGGAAATTTCCGTGTGGTACGGGGTTTAGTATCTCCTGTTGTATCCTCTGTTGTCGTCTCTTCCCCTGCTGAAGTTCTTGTTTTCTTCGCGAGGCCTGGCAACTGAAACCGAAATTTCGCGGCTATTCAGGAGATAGCCATTCAATGCTTCGACGGCAGCTTTGGCTTCGCCATCGTTGGCCATTTCAACAAAAGCATAACCTTTGCTGCGTCCGGTCAGCTTGTCGCTGATAATTTTTACCGAAGTAACTTCGCCGTACTCGGCAAACAAATCTGAAAGTTGATTCTCGGTTGCTTTGAAATCAACGTTTCCTACATAAATGTTCATAACTGTAATAAAATTAAATTAAATTCGATGCAAAGATAGTATTTTTATCAATCCATACAACATTTCATTTTTTTATTTGTAAAAAATATTTTTCAAAATATTAAACATTTCATAATTATTAGGAAGCATGTGATTTGCGTTTTTCGCTTGAATTTATGTCTCATAAAAGAACCGCTATGAACCCATTGCTTCGCCGACTTTGCTTACATTTGCTGGCATCTAAGGTTGAACCCTGATGCTGGCACTGTATGATGAACATTGATAATGAACATATTCACGGTTTGCTGGTCGAATTGTTTGCTAAGCATTGTTGCCACGCGCCCGACTTTATTGAAGCATTGCCTGTATCCGGATCAAACCGTAAATATTATCGCCTGGGTGCCGGAAACCAATCTTTCATCGGATCGTATAATCCGGACACACAGGATCACAAAGCTTTTTTATACCTGGCAAAGCATTTTTACGATAAGAAACTTGCAGTTCCGCAGGTCTTTGAGGCAAATGAGGAAGAGGGTGTCTGCTTACTTCAGGATCTTGGCAACAATGATCTCCTTGCATGGTTAGAAGACAAACGCTCTACTCCTGATTACGACCAGCAGCTATTACGATATTATCGTATGGCACTGGTGCATCTGTTGCGATTTCAGCTCGATGGAAGTGGCGGCCTGAATTATCAGGCACTGCCCGTTCACAGCTTCAACAAGCAGGCAATGCACTGGGATTTGAACTATTTCAAGTATTATTTCCTAAAACCATCGGGGATCCTTTTTGATGAATCTTCCCTTGAAAATGACTTTCAGCTGCTTGTGAATTATCTCTCAGAAGAAACATTGATGGGATTCATGTACCGCGATTTCCAGGCCCGCAACATTATGATACATAATGATCAATTGTATTTTATTGATTTCCAGGGCGGTCGTTATGGACCCTTACAATACGATGTAGTTTCACTGCTTTTTCAGGCGAAGGCCGCCATTCCTTTTGAGTTGCGGCAGCTCCTGCTCGATTTTTATATAGAGCGATTGCAGCAGAGGATCAAATTCGATGAAATTTCATTTAGAAAACGATATAGTGGATTTGTGCTCTTGAGGGTGCTCCAGGTGATGGGAGCCTATGGATTCAGGGGTTGGTTTGAGCGTAAGGCGCATTTTCTTGCTAGCATTGCCTTGCTCGAACCTAACATGCAATGGATACTGGATCGGGTAGAGATGTTGAATCAACTTCCTGAAATTAAGCAAATTATATTTAACATTAAAAAAAGACTGATGAACGCAACCATTAGCCCCGGCCTTGAGCTTATTGTCACAATCAATAGTTTTTCTTTTCGTAGAGGCATTCCTTATGATCCAACAGGGAATGGGGGAGGATTTGTATTCGATTGTCGCTTGCTCCCTAATCCCGGATTGCTTGGGCAATACAAGAACCTGACAGGCCTTGATCATGAAGTAAAGACTTTTTTGTCCGGTGAACCTACAGTGCTTTCATTTGTTGACCTAACACAGAGTATGGTGTTGCAAGCGGTGGAAAATTATCAAAAAGCCTGTTATACCCATCTTCATGTAAGTTTCGGATGCACCGGTGGGCAGCATCGCTCGGTTTATTGTGCACAGGCACTTGCCGATGCACTTGATCGAATCGGAATTAAGACCAAGATCACTCATCAAGAACTAAAAAATATGATAAGTTGAGTAAAAAAGCGTGCCACAGGGCAGAGCCAAAGAAACCCAAGGGTGCTTCGTATGAGTGCAGTAAATGCAGATTGAAATCACTTAAGGAAAGCCACCTTTGCAAACCAGAGAAAATTAAAAAATAATCGCATGCCCCGAGCCATGATTCTTGCCGCCGGTATGGGCACCCGCCTAAGGCCACTCACTGAAGATAAGCCCAAGGCCTTGGTTAAAATCAATCACAAACCTTTGATTGAACATGTGATTGAGCGTTTGCAAAATTTTGGTTATCATGATGTTATCGTAAATCTTCACCATCGCGCGAATTTGCTCAAAACATTTTTAGAGTCGAAAAAACTTAACAGTCTGAACCTTTCATTTTCTGACGAAACAACCAAACTACTCGATACTGGTGGAGGAATTAAAAAGGCTCGTTGGTTTTTCAGCGATGGGGAGCCTTTCCTGGTACACAACTGCGATGTGATTTCTAAGATACCAATTGACAGAATGCTGAATCAGCACATGCTATCGGGAGCGCTGGCTACGTTGGCTGTGAGTAATCGCCACACTGCGAGGCCATTGGCTTTTGACGAAAGCAACCATCTGAAGGAGCGTTTTAAATCAAATGAGATTCCACAAGTAAAAGGGGAAGTGCTACGTCCGTTGGCTTTCAGCGGAATATATTTGCTTGACCCGGAAATTTTTAATTTCATGCCCGACAAAGATGTTTTTTCTATTGTTGATGTGCTTATTGAAGCTGCAACATCCAGGCTGGTAATGGCTTATGAGCACGACCCAGCCATTTGGATGGATGTGGGCAGCAAGAACAATCTACAAAAAGCATCGTTTTTTCCCTGATTATGCAGATATTTGTGTATGAACACACTTCATCAACCATTTCTCGATAGAGTTGCCGGACACCTGCTCAAATATCATCAGGGCAGGATGCATCAGGTGTGCGTGGTATTGCCCAATCGCAGGGCAGGCACTTTTTTAAAAAAATACCTTTCTTCACACATTGAAGCCCCAGCACTGGCACCGGCCATTTTTGCCATCGAAGATTTTGTGTTTGAGCTTTCGGGCTTGCACCTGGCCGATCACCTCCTACTTTCATGGGAACTCTATACGGAATACAAGCTGTTGCACGGAGAAAATGCAAAACCGTTTGAAGAATTCCTCAAATGGGGACAGGTACTGCTGAACGATTATGAAGACATTGACTTGCATCTGGTTGATGCATATTCCATTTTTAACTATCTTTCAGAAGCCAAAGCCATCGAAAACTGGAACCTTGGTGTTGCTCCACTTACCCCAAAACAACAGCAGTACCTGGCTTTTTATCGCTCACTGGGAATGCTCTATGAGAATTTTACAGCGAAACTTCTGTCTCAGAAAAAGGCTTATAAAGGATTGGCCTTCAGGTATCTGTCAGGGTCAATCGCCGATGAAGCCCTTATACGCATCTGGGAGCATTATATCTTTGCCGGTTTCAATACCCTGGCTCCTGCGGAGCAAAAAATCATCAACTCCCTTAAAACCATTAAACCGGTTGATTTACTTTTCGATGCCGACACTTATTATACCCTTGATCATTTGCAGGAGGCCGGCAACTACCTGCGCAAGTTCATCGAGAACAATAAGTCAGGAGAGTTCCGCTGGGTTGAAAATTACTTGTACGGAACACAAAAAAACATCACCACCATCGGTGTTTCGGGAAATATTGGGCAGGTGAAAATAGCCGGGCGCTTGCTTGCCTCTATACCAGCCGGGGAAGTAGATCAAACCGCTGTGGTTCTGAATAATGAGAATCTCCTTATACCCCTGCTCACCACAATTCCGGCGAATATTAAAAGTTTTAATGTCACTATGGGTTATCCCCTGTCGCTGACGCCCATACACGACCTTGCTGATGCCCTGCTGACACTTCATCTGCATGCCCGCGATAGGTTGAAGGACCAGAAAGGAGGAGTAAATGAAAATACCGGGACAGGTCTCAATTATTACTTCAGGGATTTGCTAAGGGTGTTGCGCCATCCATACATAACCAAGGCTGGAATAAAACACTTAACGACATATACCGATGGTATAACCAGTATGCTTCTTTCAGGAAAAGTGTTTTTCAGCCCCGATGAGGTGATGGAGTATTTTAAGGAATCCAGCAGCATCTCTGCATTTCTAACAAATCTGTTGCAAGCCTGGTCCGACACAGCGTGTGCAATAACCCGACTGGAAATACTTATTGATCATCTGAGGATTTTGTGGCCCGATGAGGGTGACAGCTCAAAATCATCAATGGATGCTGAGTATATCTACCAGTTCTTGCTGATTGTCAATAAATTGAAACAAATTGTTGTGCTGGCTGGCCCCGATCTGAGCCTTAAGGGATTACATCTGTTAATGCGAAATATATCTGCCATTACACGCTTGCCTTTTGTGGGCGAACCCCTAACGGGTATGCAAGTGATGGGAATGCTTGAAACACGCACACTTGATTTTCGCAACATCATCATGCTCAGTGCGAACGAAGGTGTGCTGCCGTCAGGCAAACGCGATAACTCTTTTATTACTTACGATATACGGCGCGATTTCGGACTGCCCTTACATACTGATAAGGATGCAGTTTTTGCATACCATTTCTACCGTTTGCTGCAACGAGCTGATAATGTACATCTTATTTATAACACCATGGCCGATGATTTGGGTGGAGGCGAAAAAAGCCGTTACCTGATGCAGATACAGCATGAATTGCTTGCAAGGAACCCCGACATCACATTTGCAGAGCATCTGCACGTGCCTTCAGTTGACACAAGTAAGAAGGATGATGTCATTTCTATCGCCAAAAATGAAGCGGTGATGAAAAGAATTTATGAACTGGCCGAGGTTGGATTGGCTCCCACAGCGCTAAGTACCTATGTGCGCTGCCCACTGAAGTTTTACTTCAGCCGGATCCTGAATATCAACGAGGAAACGGAAACCCTCGATGAAATGGATGCAGCAACCTTTGGCAACGCAGTGCATGAGGCGTTGAAAGAATTATACCTTCCGCTAGTGGGTAGTCCGCTTACCACGAGTGCAATTAACGAAATAGCCTCCAACACCGAAACTACAGTGATTCAGTCCTTCGGTAAAAAATATAAAGGCGGGGAATTTAGCTACGGTAAGAACTACCTTATGATGCGGGTGGCATTTTCGTTCATCAGGCGTTTCCTTGAGCTGGAGAAAAAGAAGATTAAACAATTGGCAGAGAAGCAGCAACACATTGTAATAGAGTCGCTTGAGTATCTTTTTGGCAAAAATGATGCTACATTGATACGCCTCGAGCAACCCGATGGATCGTTCCTTAATGTCAAAATCAAGGGGCAGGCCGACCGCATTGACCACTGTGGAACACAGACCCGTGTGATTGATTTCAAAACAGGGTATGTAGATAAAAGCAAACTCACTGTCAAAGAATGGGATAGCCTGCTCATTCATGGTAATTATGATAAGGCATTGCAATTGCTCATCTATAGCTGGTTATATGCCAGGCAAAACAATAAACCACTTCCCGAAGCCGGCATTATATCATTCAGGCTGCTGAAAGAGGGGTTTTTAAAAGTCTCCCTGCCTGATGACAGTTCAGACGCTTTTGCTCAAATTGAGACTGTTTTAACAACTATCCTGGAAGCAATTTTCAATCCCAAACTGCCATTTGATCAAACCTCCGATCCTGAAAATTGCAAATACTGCCCGTTTATTGAAATTTGCGGAAGGTAAAGGCAGCAATTCGCCTATGAGAACAACTTACTTGCAAGAGATATAAAGCTAAACATACTCGTCCCAGCTGCAAATATCAAGACTGCTAACCTTTCGGTTACAAAAAGCCGTTATAAACGATGTTGCCAATCGTGCATTGGTTATTAAGGGTACATTACAGTCAATTGCTGCACGGCGTATTGAGTAATCGTTATCGAGCTCATGGCGCGAGAGGTTTTTGGGCACGTTAATTACCATGTCAACCTGCCGTGAGCGGATGAGCTGAAGGCTGTTGGGAGTTTCGGATTCGTCGGGCCATGCAACAGCAATAGCATTCACGCTATTCTCTGCCAGGAACTTTGCTGTGCCCCTTGTTGCATAGATGATATAACCCTGTTGCTGGAGTAGTTGTAGCGGCTCAATCAGATCCAGTTTTGAACGTAAAGGGCCCGATGAAACAAGTATACTCTTTTCAGGTATTCTGTACCCAACCGAAATCATAGCTTTTACCATGGCATCGTCGAAATCGGTTCCAATGCAACCCACTTCGCCAGTGGAGGCCATTTCAACACCAAGGATCGGGTCGGCCTTTGATAGACGGCTAAATGAGAACTGCGAAGCTTTTATCCCTACATGGTCAACCTCAAACATTGATTGGGGAAGTGAAACAGGCAACCTGCCAAGCATATATCCTGTTGCTGCCTCGATAAAGTTGTACCCAAGAACTTTCGATACAAAGGGAAAGCTTCTGCTGGCCCTGAGGTTGCATTCTATAACCATTATATCGTTATTCTTAGCAAGCAGTTGCATGTTAAATGGTCCGGTAATTTTAAGCTCCTTGGCTACTTGCTTTGCAATTTTTCTTATTCTGCGAATGGTTTCGAAGTATAGTTTTTGCGGCGGAAAAACCAGCGTGGCATCACCGGAGTGTACCCCGGCAAACTCAACATGCTCCGATATGGCATCGAACATTACCTCCCCGTTGTTGGCAACCGCATCGTACTCAATTTCTTTTGCCCCTTCAATAAACTGGCTTACCACCACAGGATGCGTTTTCGATACGTTGGCCGCAAGCACAAGGTAGTCGCGAAGCTCCTCAGGGTTTGAAACCACGTTCATGGCAGCACCCGAAAGTACATACGATGGCCTTATGAGTACCGGAAATCCTACCTCGTTTGCAAAACTTTCCACCTCCTCGTAGGTTGATAGCTCCTTCCAGCGTGGCTGGTCAACGGCGAGCTTGTCGAGCATTTCAGAGAACTTCTGCCTGTTTTCGGCCATATCAATTGAATCAGGAGAGGTGCCCAGTATTTTTACTCCTGCCCGGTGAAGCCTGATTGCAAGGTTGTTTGGGGTTTGGCCGCCTACTGACACAACCACACCATACGGCTGTTCGAGGTCTATTATATCAAGAACTCGTTCAAAGGTGAGCTCGTCGAAGTATAACCTGTCGCTCATATCATAGTCAGTGCTTACCGTTTCGGGGTTGAAGTTGATTACCACCGAACGATACCCTTGCTTTCGTACCTCGTTGACGGCACTTACCGTGCACCAGTCGAACTCAACTGAACTTCCGATCCGATAAGCACCCGATCCTAAAACAATAATGGTTTTATCGCGGGGGTCTGGCTTTATATCATTCTCGATACCGTGATAAGTTGCATAAAGGTATGCGGTGTCCGATGGATACTCACCTGCAAGGGTATCTATCTGTTTCATAACTGGTATCACCCCAAGGGCTTTTCTGTACTCCCTTACTTTTAGCTGGTAAAGCTCTATCTCGTGGGCTTTTGGATTGAATATCAACCTTGCCAGCTGAAAATCCGAGAACCCTTTCTGCTTTGCTTCTTTTAATAACTCATGCTCAATCGCTTCGAGGGAGTTGATACCGCTAAGCTCCTTTTTAAGCAGTACAATGTTTGAAAGTTTCTCGAGAAACCAAACATCAATTGCGGTAAGGCTATGAATTTTTTCAATGCTCCACCCTTGTTCGAGGGCTTCTGATATTGCAAAAATCCGTTGGTCGGTAGGGTTGGTAAGCGCCTGCTCCAGGTTCTCGAAATGCACGGGTTGGTTTGCCACCAACCCGTGCATTCCCTGGCCAACCATCCGAAGGCCCTTTTGAATTGCTTCCTCGAAGTTGCGACCAATTGCCATTACCTCGCCTACACTTTTCATCGAGGAACCTATTTCGCGTGTAACTCCATGAAATTTGGAAAGATCCCACCTGGGGATTTTTACCACAATATAGTCCAGGGCTGGCTCAAAGCAGGCAGTAGTAGTTTTGGTAACTGAATTTTTCATCTGATGAAGACCGTAGCCCAAGCCCAGCTTTGCAGCAACAAAAGCCAACGGGTATCCGGTAGCCTTTGAGGCCAGGGCAGAAGACCGCGATAGCCTTGCGTTTACTTCAATTACCCTGTAATCTTCGCTGCCGGTGTCGAGCCCGAACTGCACGTTACATTCGCCAACAACACCCAGATGCCTGATTATTTTTATTGACAATGCCCTGAGCTTATGGTACTCGGAGTTTGTGAGTGTTTGCGATGGCGCAACCACAATGCTTTCGCCGGTATGTATTCCAAGCGGGTCGAAGTTCTCCATATTACAAACCGTAATGCAGTTGTCGAACCGGTCGCGAACCACCTCGTACTCAACCTCCTTCCATCCTTTTAATGACTCTTCTACCAGAATTTGCGGAGAGTAAGAGAAAGCATTGGCTGCCAGGGTCTTCAGTTCCTCATCGTTGGCGCAAAAGCCACTACCTTGGCCTCCTAAAGTAAAGGCTGCTCTGATAATAAGTGGAAATCCTATTGTTTTAGCTGCCACTATAGCGTCTTCAACGCTTTCGACGGCAATGCTTTTTGGAGTTTTTACATCTATTTCCATCAGTTTACGGGCAAATAGTTCTCGGTCCTCAGTGTTTATGATGGTTTCAACGGGTGTCCCAAGCACTGAAACGTTGTACTTTGCGAGGATGCCTGCCCTGTAAAGGGATGTTCCGCAGTTAAGCGCTGTCTGGCCGCCAAAGGAAAGGTAAATACCGTCGGGTCGCTCCCTGTCAATAACCTTTTCGACGAAATAGGGTGTTACCGGAAGAAAGTAAACCTTGTCGGCAATCCCCTTGCTGGTTTGCACTGTTGCTATATTGGGGTTGATAAGAACTGTTGATATTCCTTCCTCTTTCAACGCTTTTAAGGCTTGAGACCCGCTGTAGTCAAACTCTCCGGCTTCGCCAATTTTTAACGCTCCAGAGCCAAGTACTAGAACTTTTTTGTGTTGTTTATTCATCCGAAAATAATTTATTAAGTTAAACAATATCAGCACACTAAATTTTCATGTAGGTATGTGGAGTGCTTTAAAGAAATTTCAAGTCCAAAGCCCAAAATTCCAAGTTCCAAGTTCGGAAAGCCAGAGATGTTGTCGTTTCATATCTATCGTTTCCAGCGAGTTCTTAACAATTCGCAGATACAGAATGACATCCAGTGCAAATTGAAGTAACCTATCACACAAATCTTGTTTCATT
>JAUXXY010000081.1 GCA_030684735.1 Bacteroidales bacterium
ATTATCTGTTTTTTGACAAAATAATAGGAGTTGAAAGGAAGATCTTGTTACGCTTCTTTATTACCGTGAAAATCCATGTTAATTGAATATTGAATTTACACCGTCAGGGTTCCGATCCCTGACGATGTTTTTTTCAGAAATTCCAGAAATTGGCATTTCAAATGACTGAAGTTGATATTAGTCTATAAAAAAGGCGTATATTTACACCTCAAACCTTCTGCTATCATGAGAGAGTTAGTCCTTATAGCCATTCTTGCTTTCTCATAGGTGTTGCAGAGCGATTCCCAGAACTACCAAACCTAAAAATCAGGCCAGATTGCAGCGTTTCGAAATTCCTGGCAACAGGTTAATTTCCTAAGAATTGATATAATAGTTGATTCGGCCAAGTCCGTATTTATACCCTTCAGAAATATTCAGCAAATTGATGCTCAGTGCTTCACACCTTATGGGGCGCATTGGATTGGTAAAGATATAATCATCTGCAACGACGGCATGAATCTTTTCAAAACCAGGAACGATAAAACAGTTTATATCAACACACAGGCTGCGATAGGTGAGAGCTGGACTGCCTTTCATATTCAACCCATGAAGTTCATTAAGGCAACGGTAACACATCATGACACTCTTACATTCCTGGGAATACAGGATTCTGTTAAAACCATTGGTTTTCAGGCTCACGATGATGCGAACCAGCCTATAAACCACCCTGTTAACAACCTTACAATCAAAATAAGTAAAAATAACGGTTTTGTTCGAACCCTCAACTTTTCCCTTTTCCCAGACCTGAGCATAAATATCTTTGGTCCAGAGAACTTACGCGAATATAATCTTGTAGGTCTTTCTGTTCCACTGCTTGGTGTTCAGGACTTTATATGGAAGGAAGTGCATGATTTTCAACCCAATGACGAACTACATATTTATGAGTATATGAGTTATTCCAGTTCTGGTAAGGCGGAGGTGCACTTTTCAATCCTGAGATACCTTGTCCGGCACAACTTTGCCGATTCTACAAAATATACAATCGAAAGAATAAAAAAAAGTAACTTTCTATATCCGGGCGGTAGCAGCCATTCTCTTACTCATGATACTATTACCGAAACCATACTCCCAAATGCTGATTTTGATAAAATCCCCGGTGACCCAATCATCACCTTTACTTCTCCTCAGTGGGGATTTACATACTCCAACCAAATGTTAATTCAAGAGCCTTTGACTAAGCTTAAACCAAGCGAACACCATTGGATTTTCTATCACCATTCTGTTCCCTGCTGGTATAAGATCCACATTAGCGCTCGTATATACGATTTGAAATACTATAAAGGGCTGGGTGGGCCTTATTTCTATTGTGCATATTACGGAATATCAGAACGAGCCTTGCACTATTACAAAAAAGGCAATTTAACCTGGGGTTCTCCATTTGTCCTAACCGGTGTGCATAATACACCCCATAAGCCTGAAATCAAGCTCTTTCCAAACCCGGCCAAAGACTGGCTTTGGATATCAAGCCACGATGCAACATTGCCGTTCATGATTGAGTTTTATGATGCCCAAGGAAGGATCATTAAAAAAGAGTTGATAAGTAATTCCAATCACCAGGTTGGGCTAAGGGGTTTTTCGGGTGGAATGCATTTCTACAGGATCTACAATGATTCTGGATTGATGAAGACCGGTAAGGTGGTTGTAGAGTAATCAATTTTCTTCTATACTACTAACTGGCCATCTTTAATCACATATTCAGGAAAACCTTCTACAGCGATTCCTGCATAAATATTTGTATCGCAGTTTTGATGGTGTGAGGTCGCTGAGATGGTACATTGGGTTACCGGATTCCAGATTACCAGATCGGCATCGGCGCCCGCAGAAACATTGCCTTTGGCAGGGAATAGTCCGAAAATCGTAGCAGCATTTGTTGAAGTAAGTTTGATGAACTGATTTAGAGTAATACGATTTTGCAGAACCCCATATGTGAATAGCAATGCGAGGCGATGTTCCACGCCCCCAACGCCATTGGGTATTTTTCGAAAGTCGTCTCTGCCAACGGCTTTCTGCGAAAACATAAAAGGACAGTGGTCGGTGCCCACCGTTTGAATAGTTCCATCAGAAAGTGCCTGCCACAGCGCTTCCTTGTCAGCTGGTTTGCGCAGGGGCGGGCTGAGTACGTAGGGCGCAGTTTGTTCAAATGGGCCGTCATACTTGCGGTCGTCAAGCAGGAGGTACTGGGGGCATGTTTCGGCATAAACACGTTGACCCTGTTGCTGCGCTGTGCGGATATGCTCCAGCGATTCTTTGGCAGAAACATGCACGATATAAAGCGGACAAAGGGCCTGGTCAGCCAGTTCGATGGCGCGTTTCACAGCCTCACTCTCGGTGTGGCCCGGACGGGAAAGTGCATGATAGATCGGTTCTGTGTTCCCATTGGCAACATATTGGTTTCGCAATACTTCGATTTCGTCTCCCATCTCGCAGTGAATAACCACCAAACCACCTGCCTGAGCCACTGCTTGCATCACTTTTAGCAAATGGTCATCATTTAAACCAACGGTCTGTTTGTAGGCCATATATACTTTGAACGACTTGAACCCCCGGTCTATGCATTTGGATATTTCATCCTTAGTTGAATCGCGCCATTCGATCGGAGAAATATGAAAAGTGCAATGTGTCAATGCACTTGAAGCCTCTTCTAACCGGCGGTCTAAGGCCTCGGTAAGCGACTGGCCCCGGCATGGAGTTACAAAATCAATGAGAGTGGTGGTGCCGCCAAAAAGTGCAGCGTGGCTGCCACTAAAGAAATCGTCAGACGAAAAACCCGCTGGCGAAGGAAGATGCATGTGCACATGGGGATCAATACCGCCCGGAAAAATATAGCATCCATTGGCCTCTACCACTTGATCAAATAATTCTGAGGTTGCGGCCTCCTTTCTTATCTCATGAATTCTACCTCCTGAAACTATTATATCTGCCTGATACTGATCCGATTCAGTAATGATAACTCCGTTCTTAATGAGTAGCTTCATGGCAGTCAATATTTGGTTCAACACATGCAGTGGTGGGTTTGCTCAACGAGCTAAAGCACCGCTTGCCGCACGCTTGTGGCAGCTTCTTCGAGCGTAATGGCCGATATCACTTGCAACCCCGAATTATCAATCAGCACCTTGGCTTCTTCGGCGTTGGTACCCAGCAGTCGCACGATGATGGGTATGTTGATCGCTCCAATGTTATTGTAAGCATCTACAATGCCTTGGGCCACGCGGTCGCAGCGTACGATGCCGCCAAAAATGTTGACAAGGATGGCTTTCACGTTGGGGTCTTTGAGGATGATACGAAAACCCTCCTCTACCCTTTTGGCATTGGTCGAACCCCCTACATCGAGGAAGTTGGCGGGTTCGCCACCGCTGAGTTTGATCATGTCCATGGTTGCCATGGCCAGGCCGGCACCATTCACCATGCAACCCACGTTGCCATCGAGTTTCACATAGTTGAGGTCAAACTTACTGGCTTCCACCTCATTGGGATCTTCCTCATCCAAATCACGCATCTCCATGATGTCGGGATGGCGAAACAAAGCGTTGTTATCAACCACCACCTTGGCATCGGCGGCAACGATGCGGTTGTCGCTTGTTTTCACGACGGGATTAATTTCAAAAAGCGAAGCATCGGATCCAACATAAGCATCATACAAAGCATCAACAAAGCGCAGCATCTCCTTAAACGCATTGCCCGAAAGGCCCAGATTGAAGGCGATTTTTCGGCATTGAAAGCCTTGCAGGCCAACTTTTGGATCCACTTCTTCGGTGAAGATGAATTCAGGCGTTTCTTCAGCTACCTTCTCTATGTCCATACCTCCACGGGGTGAATATATGATTATGTTACGGCCTTTGGCCCGATTGAGCAGGATGCTCATATATATTTCGTTAATGGGCGATTCGCCGGAATAGTAGATATTTTGTTCGATGAGGATCATATTCACTTTTTTACCATTGGGGCCGGTTTGTGGAGTTACCAACTGCATGCCCAGTATGGCTTTGGAATATTCATTTACCTCATCGAGGCTCTTTGCGATCTTCACGCCACCACCCTTACCACGACCGCCGGCATGTATCTGGGCTTTGATGGCCCATTTGTCGCATCCTGTTTTTATCTGTATCTCCTTGGCCGCGCTAACTGCTTCCTCTGGTGTAACTGCCACCATACTCTCAGGAACCTGGACCCCAAAACGGCGAAGTATAGACTTTGACTGGTATTCGTGAAGATTCATAGCAGATCAGATTTAGATAGACAAAGATATGAAACGGCCTGAAATTGCATCAATTCTATCTATTTATTAAGTTTGCAGACGATATCATGTTTTTTGTCGTTACCTTACTCAAGCTTTATATTTCAATTTAAATGCGCCAACTTTTCTATCCTACATTACTATTACTCCTTCCTTTTCTTGCAAATGCAGCCTCACCACCCAACACCGCTACTGTCACCCGTACGCCGGCAAGTCCAACGATTGACGGACAGTTGAGCGATGCAGTGTGGCTGCTGGCCGATCCGGTGAGTGAGTTCTGGCAAACCGACCCAGTATTTATGAAAGCACCCAGCCAGGCTACCGAGGTGAGAATTTTATACGACAATCTTGGTCTTTATATCGGTGCCCGGATGTTTGACACATCACCCGACAGCATCCTGACCCAATTGGGCAACCGCGACGACAACCTGAATGCAGACTTGTTTGGTTTACAGTTTGACACCTATAATAACGGCCTGGACGCTTTTATCTTTGAGGTGCATGCATCCGGCGTTCAGCGTGATGGCCGGATCACTGACAAAACTTTCAACGCTGTGTGGGAGAGTGCGGTGGTACTGGATGCGAAGGGGTGGACAGCCGAAATACACATTCCCTGGTCGGCCCTACGCTTCCCAGACAATGGCAAACAAATATGGAAAATGCAGCTCAGCCGAACAATCCGCCGCCACCGCGAAACACTTCAGTGGGCACCAGAACCTAAGGGTGCTGTGAACAGATTGAACTATTGGGGACAGCTCGTTGGTCTGAGCAACATAGAACCGCCTGTGAGGCTATCGCTTAGTCCCTACCTGTCAACACATGTTGAACACTACCCCTATAACACACCCGGTTCGAGCAATTATTCTACCACATTTAGCGGGGGCGCCGACCTGAAATATGGTATTACCAAGAGTTTTACGGCAGATATGACGCTGCTGCCTGACTTCAGCACCGTAGCCTCTGATCATGAAATAAAGAACCTTACGGCGTTTGAAACGGTGTATGATGAAAAGCGTGAGTTTTTTAAAGAAGGCATGGACCTATTTTTGAAAGGTAATTTGTTCTATACCCGCCGTATTGGCCGCAGGCCCCGCTATTATTATTCGGTTCACGACATGATTGATCATGATGCCACCGTGTTGCGCAACCCAGATAGGGCACAACTCATCAATGCCACAAAGCTTTCAGGACGAACCTCCTCAAATACCGGCATCGGTATTTTTAATGCGCTCGTAGGCAACGTATACGCTACCTACGAAGACAGCCTTGGACATCATCACAGGATTCTGACTGAACCAATGACGAACTACAATATTGCGGTGGTTGACCAAGGTCTGAACTTTAACTCATCCGCTTATCTGATCAATACAAACGTAACATGCGCCCACGGTTTCAACAATGAAAACGTTACCGGAGCCGGTATCACCTATGTAGGAAAATCCAATACATACAGGTTCGATGCCCGTGGCTCTCTTAGCCAGTTGTATCAGAAAAGCAGCTTTGAAACCCCTAAAGCAGTTAATCTTGGGTACCGCTATAATCTAGGTTTTACAAAAATAAAAGGCAAATTACAATACCACCTTTGGTACACCGCTATGGATGCCGGGTACAATATCAATGCGCTTGGGTTAAACCGAAAAAACGACGAGATAAACAACGGGGCCAAGCTATCGTATAATATTTACGAACCGTTTTGGAAACTACTTCGCTTTTCGCTGAATACCACCCTCGACAACTCTAACCGTTTAAGCGATGGACTAATTACAGGTTTGCTGTGGAGCACCATGATGCATCTAACCACACGTGATCATTTCAGTTTTTGGACATTTTTTGCAACTGATCTGCGCGAAAAACACGATTTTTATGAACCCCGAACAGCCGGCAGGTTTTACCTGGCACCGAAGTTT
The DNA here is from genome assembly GCA_030684735.1 of Bacteroidales bacterium. Classification (GTDB taxonomy): domain Bacteria; phylum Bacteroidota; class Bacteroidia; order Bacteroidales; family JAAYJT01; genus JAAYJT01. Next base: position 6,181 of record JAUXXY010000081.1, read on the forward strand.
ACAGGCGGCGACCTTAATTTTTCGAGCGACTATCGAAAACCCTTCGCTTTAAATGGTGAAATTGAATTGGCCAGAAACAACGATAGCTACAAAGAAATATCACTTGAGCTCGAACCCATCATCCGCTTCAGCGACAAATGGACATTGCAGCACCAAGTAAAATGGACTAACCAGGAAAACGATAAGGGTTTCGCAAGCAAAATCAGCAGCACTGAGATTATTTTTGGCAACCGTGACCTACGAACCCTCGAGAATGCCTTCAGCAGCCGGTATATATTTCGCAATAATCTTTCGTTAAGCCTGTGGATGAGGCACTATTGGTTCAGGGGAGAATATGATGGCTTTTATGATCTCAACCAGCAGGGTAGGCTCGAGGCAAAACCCCTCTACAGTATAAACCATGACTTCAATTTTAACACTTTCAACATTGACTTCAAATTAGAGTGGGAGTTTGCCCCCGGAAGCAACCTGAGTGTAGTTTACAAGAACGCAATAATACATGAAGAAGATCGTGTGATGAAGCATTTTATTGATAACTGGCAGGGCGTGATGAGTGCTCCCCAGTTGAACAGCTTGACTTTCAGATTGTTGTATTATATTGATTATCAAAGCCTTGTAAGCCGTAAAACAACCTAATTGCCAATAGGTGCCTTAATAAAACAATAGCATGATCAAAGCCGTCAATATACACAAATCCTATGGCACACTCGAAGTGCTAAGGGGCATCAACCTTGAAATCGGTAAAGGCGAAGTGATTTCGATTGTCGGCCCTTCGGGAGCGGGTAAATCAACGCTGCTGCATATAATCGGAACCCTCGACAAGCCCAATACAGGCAACGTGTTGATCGAAGGGAGCAACATCAACACTATGAGTGACACAAAATTATCGGCCTTTCGCAACCGTAATATTGGTTTTGTGTTCCAATTTCATCACCTGTTGCCCGAGTTCACCGCACTTGAAAATGTGAGTATTCCCGCCTATATTGCCCGTATGCCGCGCAGGCAAGCCGAGGAGAAGGCCAGGGAACTACTTGATTTTCTGAACCTCGGCAACCGGATAAATCATAAACCCGCAGAGTTATCGGGCGGTGAGCAACAGCGGGTAGCTGTGGCCAGGGCGCTGATCAACAAGCCGTTGGCTGTGCTGGCCGACGAACCCTCGGGCAACCTCGACTCATTTCATGCTCGTGAACTGCATGAATTGTTTTTCAAACTAAGAGACCAATTTCAGCAAACTTTCGTTATAGTGACACACAACATGGAACTGGCAAACATGGCCGACCGAAAACTCGTGATGACCGATGGCCTAATAATTGCTGATAGCAAGCAATAAACTGATTTTAAAAATGAAAAGCGTTTCTTATAGCCGCATAATCTATACATTACTGCTCCTTTCATTGGGCCATGTGGTAGCTGCACAAACAACAAAAACCTCAGCGGCAGCCCAATACGAAAATGCCATCATTCGCGCCGAGCAGTTTATGGATCAAAGGAACTACCGACAAGCCAAGGCAGAATATGAAAATGCCCTGAAAATTGACATCTCGGCCAGTTATCCAAGAATGAAACTGCAACAGATTAAGCAATTCTACAGCGACACACAGGACGAAACCCGATACAATCAATTCATCAAGCAAGGCGATCAGTTTTTTTCGCGGCAAGACTACGATAAGGCCCATGAGCAATATGAATGGGCGCTGATCATGAAACCAACGGAAAACTATCCGCAAGGCCGTATCAAAGAACTGGAAGAAGCGAAAATTTTATTATTGCAGAAGCGAAATGCCTATAGTCGTTCGGTCGCCATTGCCGATTCGCTGTATGCGAAAAAAGATTATCGGCAAGCCATCAACGAATACCTGTATGCTTCGGGCTTATTACCAACCGAAACCTATCCCAGGAAGAAGATTGATGAACTTAACAAAATTTTTGATTCTGCACGCAAAGAACTCAACACCTATGACCAGGCAATTGCCGATGCTGATCAGGCTTATATGATACAGGATTATTTCTCGGCCCTTGCAGGTTATCGAAAAGCCTTGAAAATGAGGCCCTACGAGAGCTATCCTGCCAACATGATACAACGCATCAGCGATGCCCAGGCTGATAAGCTCACTGCCGAAGAAACTTTTGCGAAACTGTTGGCCACCGCCGACCAGTTGTTTGCCAGTAGTGATTATGCCACCGCCCGCCTGAACTATGAGCAGGCACTACGGCTGAAACCTGCCGAGACCCATCCCAAAAAACGAATTACTGAGATTGAAATCATTTTTGCCAAACGTGCCGAAACTGCTGAAAGCCTTGCAAAGGCATTGGAGCTTGGAGAACAGCATTTTGAAAAAAAGGAATACGCCCAAGCTTTGTCACAGTTTGAAACTGCCAAAAAGCTGGATGCAAACAATATAGTGGCAGGAGAAAGAATTTCAACAATCAGAGATATTTTGAAACAAACCGCTGATTTTGAATCTATTGTAAATCAAGCTGATAACTTATTCAATGAATCAGCTTATGCTGATGCAAGGAAGAAATATGAAGAAGCGCTTTTGAAGCGACCCGGGCACACACACTCAGCTACCCGAATTGCAGAGATTGATGCCGTGCTTGCCTACCTGGCCGAGCAAGAACAAACCTATCAGCAGGCCATTACCAGGGCTGATGTTGCAAACAAGGCCAAAGAGTATCAAACAGCGCTAACACAGTATCGTTTGGCTGGCTCTATAAAACCAGATGAAAGCTACCCGATACTCCAAATCAGCTCAATCAATGCTTTCCTTCAACAAGAGGACGACAACCGCAAGGCTTTCGAG
>JAUXXY010000109.1 GCA_030684735.1 Bacteroidales bacterium
GGATATACCTCAACTCAAAGACTTTGAACCTCAAAACTTTGAGGTTTTGCGCGGGTTCTATGAAACATTTCCTGTGAGCGATGCACTGCGAATCAAAGAAATAGAACAAACAACCAACCACGATGTGAAGGCAGTGGAGTATTTCCTGCGCGAAAAATTCGATCAGCACGGCTGGGGAAGGTTCAAAGAATTCATTCATCTTGGGCTCACTTCGCAGGATGTGAATAATACGGCACAGCCCTATGCCCTAAAAACCGCTCACCAGTTGGTGATCCTGCCAGTTATTCATGAGCTGGTCGAAAAACTCAGGTCGTTGGCGTTACAATGGAAAGATATACCCATGTTGGCACGAACTCATGGGCAACCAGCCTCTCCTACCCTTCTCGGGAAAGAAATATTTGTTTTCACAGAAAGACTTGTGAACCAATTGGATATGCTATCGCAGATTCCATTCGCCGGAAAATTTGGTGGTGCGACAGGGAACTTCAATGCACATTATGCCGCATATCCCAATTTAGACTGGCATGGTTTTGCCGATGGTTTTGTTCAGGATGTACTCGGTTTGCAAAGGCTTAAAACTACTACCCAGATAGACCATTATGACTACCTGGCAGCTTATTTTGATAACCTGAAGCGTATCAACACCATCCTCATTGATTTTTGTCGCGATGTGTGGACATATATCTCGATAGAATATTTTCGTCAAGAAATCAACGAAAAGGAAGTAGGTTCATCGGCCATGCCTCACAAGGTCAACCCAATAGATTTTGAAAATGCTGAAGGCAACTTGGGTTTTGCCAATGCGATTTTCTCCTACCTGTCTGCAAAATTGCCTGTTTCGCGTCTTCAACGCGACCTGACCGATAGCACCGTGATGCGCAACGTGGGTGTGCCGCTGGGGCATATGCTTATTGCCTTTCGCTCGCTGCAAAAAGGGATCAACAAATTGAAGCTCAATCGGGAAGCCCTCAACCGTGACCTCGAAAACAACTGGGCAGTGTTGGCCGAAGGAATACAAACCATTCTTCGCCGCGAAAGTTATCCCGACCCATACAGTGCCTTAAAAAATCTCACCCGCACAAATCAAGTGATCACCCAGATGGTGCTGCTCGAATTTATTGAATCGCTCTATGTAGCAGAAAGTGTAAAAGAGGAATTAAAAAATCTGAGGCCCGAAAACTATACGGGAAGGTTTATCATTTCCGACCTTGAATAATAAGGGCTTTTCGGTAAAATGTGTGGAAATTAAAATCATAAAGTAAAAATTGATTTAAGAACAAGGATTAACGAATAATGATTTTAGAAGTATAACTGCCAAGAATAAGAGTAACATTGAAGAAATCGTGCATAAAATCTTAAATCAAAAATCGTTGATCCTTGTTCATTATTCAAATTTAGTTTCACCACTATCCACACGTTTTACATAAGAACCATAATAAGTTTATAATGCCAATATGCATAATTGAGCAAGGTATAGGCCTGTGCTATGATTACATGAGGTTTTCTTGTATTTTTGCACCCACGAAACCTATCTTGATTTTTAATGGATAAGAAAAGCATAACATTAGGAAAAATTTTATCAATCGGTGGTAAACCGGGTTTGTATAAAATGATTGCCCAAGCCAAGAACGGGGTTATTGTTGAATCTCTGATTGACCAGAAACGTTTCCAGGCATTCGCCCACGACAAAATCAGTTCGCTCGACGAAATCGGTGTTTTCACCGAAGCCGGGGATAAACCATTGAAAGATGTTTTCAAACTCATCCATCAAAAAACCGATGGTGGCCCTGCTCCCGATGCCAAAGCCGAAAGCCCGGAAATGATGAGTTTTTTCGAAGAATTACTGCCCGACTATGACCGTGAAAAGGTTTACATCTCGCATATGAAAAAAATCTATGCTTGGTATAACCTACTGCTTGAGAAGGATTTACTGGAATTAGAAGACGAAGAGGCTGGGGAATCGGGCGCTGAAGAGGATGAGCAAGTGAGTTCCTTGACCGAAGGGGATGATGCAAACGAATAGCCTCTAAAAAGTCCGCTGTTAGCGGGCTTTTTTTATATCTTTAACCTCATGAAAAAATTCGTACATGATTTCATTGTAATCAGCAATAAGCGCCTGAATTCCAATCATTTTGTTCTGGAACTTCTTTCGCCGGAGCCCCTTTCGACCATGGAACCGGGGCAGTTTGCCGAGGTATTGATTAACGGGAGCCAAGATGTGTTTCTTCGCCGTCCTTTTTCAATTCATAATGCAGACAGGCAAAAAAACACCATTAGCCTGTTCATAAAGATTGTCGGCAAAGGAACCCATGCACTTTCAATTGTTCAAAAAGGCGAAAAATTGAATCTTATATATCCCCTTGGAAAGGGATTTCGCTTGCCCGCTCATGAAAAAATACTTGTTGTAGGTGGTGGCTGTGGCATCGCGCCCCTGCTTTTTCTTGTGCATACTTTACATGATCGCGGTGTGAAATCCGACATTATTCTGGGTGCGCGGTCTGCGGGCGACCTACTGATTACCCAACAATTTTCAAGGTACGGAAATATGTTCCTTATGACAGAAGATGGTAGTGCGGGAGAAAAAGGACTTGTTACCCAACATAGTATGTTTAGCAAGGGCTCATTTGCGTATCAGACCATTTTCGGCTGTGGCCCCACACCCATGCTCAAAGCCCTGGATAAAATAGCAACCGCTTTTGGTATTGAGTGCCAGGTTTCGCTCGAAAACACCATGGCCTGCGGCATAGGCGCCTGTTTATGCTGTGTTGTGAAAACCACTACCGGCAATCGGTGTGTCTGCACCGAAGGGCCTGTGTTCGACACCCGCGAGTTGGACGGATGGTACCAACCCATTGCAAAATGCTACCGATGAGAAATCTGAACATAAAATTACACGATCTCGATTTGCGCAATCCTGTGATGACTGCTTCAGGAACGTTTGGCTATGGATGGGAATATGAAGATTTTGTTGATATGAACCGCTTGGGTGGCATCATTGTGAAAGCCACAACCGGCAGTCATCGCGAAGGCAATCCTTATCCGCGTATGGCCGAAACCGCCATGGGCATGCTTAATGCCGTTGGATTACAAAACAAGGGGATAGATTATTTTGTGAACGAAATTTATCCAAAAATCAAAGATTATCCCACATGCGTGATTGCCAATGTTTCGGGTTCAACAGTGGAAGAATATGAGGCAGTAGCCGAAAAAATGAATGGGTTGGAAAACATACCTGCCATTGAGCTCAACATCTCCTGCCCAAATGTGAAAGAGGGTGGTATGGCTTTCGGCACTACTTGTGCCTCAGCACAGTCAGTTACCCGGGCGGTTCGGAAACTTTACAAAAAAACACTCATTGTTAAACTCTCCCCTAATGTCACGAATATTGCAGAGATTGCACAATCGGTGGCCGACGAAGGAGCCGATTGCCTGTCGTTGATCAACACCATGCTGGGAATGGCTATTGACGCTGAAAAACGTAAACCTGTGCTAAGCACCGTTACAGGTGGTTTGTCGGGCCCGGCCATCAAGCCCATCGCACTGCGCATGGTGTGGCAGGTGCACAAAGTTGTTAAGATTCCTGTGATTGGCATAGGAGGCATACGAAACGCAACGGATGCCATTGAATTCATACTGGCAGGTGCCTCGGCCATACAAGTAGGAACGGCAAATTTTATTGACCCCTTTGTAACAATGAAAATCGTTGATGGTATCGAAGAATACCTAGATCGCCATAACGTTGCTTCGGTTGCCGAACTGATTGGCGCACTGCGGGTTGAATAAAGCTATAATATCTATTGCAACGATAGGGCATTGAGGGGGAGCATGAGCGAAGCCAACATAGAGCCGAAGCCCGCCTGCTTTGTTGTGCCCAGCGTTAGTGGGCGGGTGCTCTGTTATCAATCCCCAACCTGGACAAGCCAGAACCAGATAGGTTAATGGAATTCGGTAGTCGGTATTCGGTAGTCAGTTGTTTAAAGGTTTTTTACAAAATTTATCTGCTTTTTCCATCATTGAATTAAGCATTTTTCCAACCGTAAAATATCTTTCCAATAAATTATTTGCGCTTTCATTTGAAATATAGAAACAATCTAATGCGGTTTCAATCCAATGTTGAGTTTCCAATTGCTCGCTGTCAGCATCAGTTAATTTGCTTACAAAATGCTTTTCGTAATTTCGTTTAGCCCATGCTTCAGTCCCGCATCTGCGGGAGCCTCCCACTGAACGCGATGATCTTCTGATTTGATCAGTAAGCGAATACATTTCTTCTTTTGGAAGTTTTTTGGAACGTTCCAAAATCTCCCGTGATAATTGTCGTGAAAGTTTGTATACTTCTAAATCACTAAAACTTTTTACATATTCCATAACATTTTTTTACTGTATACCGACTACCGAATACTGACTACCGAATACCGAATACGAATTAAATCTCAAATTATCCATACAATATTTTGCCAAAAAGTGCTAAGATTGTAGAGATAAGGAGCTAAGGTAGTTTTCTTAGTGAAAATCTATAAAAACTTATTGCTTTTAATCTGTGTAATCTGCGTAATCTGTGGCAAGTATTTGTTTGATAATATTTTAATTCGGCTGAGTAGTTACAATAAAATCTACATCAAATTATCTGAAATTATGATTGATGGAATAAGTTTGATCGAGACTGGGTGATCGGCAAAGGGGTGGAAGAATCAAAAAGTCAGAATAAATTCTGTAAGATTCTGTTCTGACGGTAGCTGCAATCGTTTTCTTAACCTATACCGTCGTTCTTCGACGCCCCTGGTGCTGATATTGAGTAGCGGGGCAATCTCCTTTGATGCTAAATTTAACCTCCAGTAAGCACAGAGTCTCAAATCGCGGGGAGTTAATTCGTTATATTTAGCTTTTAGCCGTTGAAAGA
>JAUXXY010000087.1 GCA_030684735.1 Bacteroidales bacterium
GGCTTCGGTCGCGTTATCGGTAATTGTGATTTTGGCACCTGTTTCCTTGGCTATTTCACGGCATTGTGCAACAAGTTCTTCGTTGGGCTGCAGCGCTTTTGGGGCAGCGGTGCGGAAGTCCATTCCCATTTTAGCAGCCCCTACAAGAAGCGAATTGCCCATGTTGTTACGGGCATCACCAAGGTAGCAGAACGAGATTTGGTGCAAAGGCTTACCGCTGTGCTCTATCATGGTAAGCAGATCGGCCAGCACCTGGGTAGGATGAAATTCGTTGGTGAGGCCGTTCCACACCGGAACACCTGCATACTTGCCCAACTCTTCAACAATTTCCTGAGCAAATCCACGATATTGAATTCCATCATACATTCGGCCTAATACGCGGGCGGTATCTTTCATAGATTCTTTCTTGCCAATCTGCGAACCTGTAGGCCCCAGGTATGTAACACGGGCGCCCTGGTCGAAAGCAGCCACCTCAAAAGCACAACGTGTGCGGGTGCTGTCTTTTTCAAAAATCAGCGCGATGTTTTTACCATTTAGTTTGGGTTGCTCTGTGCCATTATATTTTGCCTTTTTCAGGTTCATCGAAAGATCGAGCAGGAATTTGATTTCCTGTGGTGTGAGGTCCAAGAGCTTCAAAAAATTGCGGTTACTTAAGTTAACAGCCATGTGGTGTGAAGTTATATTTTTATGTGTCAATAATTGTAGAAGGTGAGCGCTATGTTATTTCTCCTTGTCTTTTACAATAAATCCCTATACTACCGAAATTCGTGTGCCTCCGTTATCCACTCCAAGCATATCGGTGCTGGTGATGATGGCATCTTTTCCCGAATGGGTGGCAAAATGAATGGCGGCTTTTACCTTGGGCCCCATGCTACCTTCGTCAAAATGTCCTTCGACAAGGTACCTACGGGCTTCTTTCACGCTCATGCGGTCAATGGCTTGCTGGTTTGACTTATTGAAGTTTAAGCAAACCTTGGGTACATCGGTGAGAAGAAAGAACTTGTCGGCATTGATGCTCACGGCCAGCAGTGCCGAAGCCAGGTCTTTATCAATCACTGCATCAATGCCCTGCAACTTGTTTTCTGCTACAAAAAACACAGGGATACCGCCTCCACCCACTGCAATCACTATCTCATGTGCGCGGGCCAGCTTGGCAATGGATTTCTGGTTCAGGACAGCCAGGGGTTGAGGCGATGCCACCACCTTCCGCCAACCACGCCCACGGGGGTCTTCCTTAAATACTGAACCAGTTTCGGCACTGATTTTATCGGCATCTTCTTTTGTATAAAAAGGACCAACCGGTTTGGTGGGGTTCAAAAAGGCAGGATCTTCCCTGTCAACCAACACTTGTGTGATAATGGTAATGATATCACGTTCCAGATCGTGGGCTTTTAGCACATTACGCAGTTGCTGCTCAATCATATAACCGATGAACCCCTGGGAATAGGCCACGCTGACATCCAAAGGCATGTCGGGCAATCCGTGCATCGCCGCACCCGCAGTGTTGGCCAGCAAAATATTGCCCACCTGTGGTCCATTTCCGTGGGTGATGACCAGGTCATAATTCTTGTTAATGAGTATAAGCAGGCGCTCGCTGGTTGCATGTGTATTGGCTTCCTGTTCATCAATCGTACCACGTTGACCGCTTCGAAGCAAAGCATTTCCTCCAAAAGCCACTACAGCAAGTTTGTTCATATTTTGTTGTATTTTATGTTTTTACAAATTAACACCTTCCGCTAAAAGTATATCTCTTCGCATAAAAAAAACGCAAAATTTTTCTCTCAGTTCTTTCCCCATCCGAACGGTGCAATAAATAATAAATTTGAAGATTTAGCCTATTTAATTCATGAATTTTGAAATTATTTTGAACAAAATCAATCCCCCCGCCCCCTTCACCAAGGGGGAGAAGACATTCTGCTATTTTGGCACAAAGTTGAATATGACCGCATTCCCCCTATGAAAAGTGGGTCAAGAGGATTTTTTATTTTTAATGAATAATTCAGGTTAGATAAGAATTGGTTGAGATCATGCAATTTAGTGGCAAATATAGAAAAGATTCAGCATTTTGAGTTGAACCGACCTGAACGAATGTTCCAATCCAGCAACTCTATACAAGGAGAGATCGTAACAATTAAAGAGTTGTAGTTTCATAAAAAAATTCTTGAAAGGCCGATAAATAGTTTATTTTTGTCGTGTTATTACAGGTTTTTCGACACCGCAATCGCGATGAAGAAATGAAAAGGGAACCCGGTGCAAATCCGGGGCTATCCCCGTAGCTGTGAGTCGTTTAATGATGCGCCGGCATCTGCTTGCCACTGCCCCTAATTGCTTGGGACGGGAAGGCTGCCCGAGCGCCCGACGAGCCAGAAGACCTGCCTGCAAAACTTTGTTTCGTGTCTTTCGGAGGAAAGGTTGCGAAGGTATTATCAGGTTTATTATCGCATACATGCATCTAAAAACCGGCATTCCGCTAACTGTTCTTCTGCTTTCGGGCATATTCACGCATGCGCAAAACCTCGAGAGAGATACCATCCAACTCAGCGAAGTAGAAATAAGGAGCAGCAAGTTGCCTCAATTTATCCGTTCAATGATGCCAACGCAGCATTTGTCTGGCGCTGGATTACAGGCTATTATAGGAACATCGGCCGCCGAGGCTATTAAAACTTTTGCAGGGGTATCGCTCAAAGATTACGGCGGCATTGGCGGACTCAAGACCGTTATGGTTCGCAGCCTCAGCGCTCAACACACTGCTGTTTTTCTCGATGGTGTAGCCATCACCGATCTGGCCACCGGAACGATAGACTTAGGTAAAATCCCCCTGGAGAATATCGAAGAAATATCTCTTAGCATCGGCCAACATGTTGAATTGTGCCATCCTGCGCGCACCCAAGCTAGTGCAAACAGCATCAACCTTCGGAGCAAAGCCATTAACTTTGGCACACGAAAAATCAGGATACATTCAGGAATCAAGGCAGGTTCTATGGGGTTGGTGAGCCCATCATTTAAAGCAGGTGTCAAATTAAGCCCCAGCTCCCACCTTACTGTCTCTGCCAATGCCCGCTATGCTCATGGCGAATATTCATACAATATTGAAAATGCCTCAGCAGGATACATAACTTCTACCAGAAAAAATTCGGATATCGCTGCAATTCACCTTGGCTTCTCATTCATCCACATACTCAACGACAGTGCGCATTTACGTTTCAGAACCAGCTATTATGACTCGGAACGTGGCCTTCCGGGTGCAGTGATTTTGTATAACCCTTATGCCCGGCAGCGTTTGTGGAACAGAGACCTGAACACCAGTGTTCAATACCGCAGCGCCCCGAAACGATCCATAGCGCTGCTTTCAAACCTGGCATATTCCCGTTCTTATCTGCGCTACCTCGATCCTACTTATCCCAACATGGCCGGCAAGCTCGAAACCCGTTTCACACAACAGGAATTCTACCTTTCGCAAGCTGCATCAGCCAAGACCTTTGCAGGGTTGAGTTTCTCGCTAAGCAGCGACCTGATAGTTCACACGCTGCAGGCAGATCTCTACAATTATGCTAACCCTATTCGCTACACATGGCTTACAGCAATGGGTTCATATTTTCAGCAAAAACGGTTCGAAACACAAGGAACTCTACTTGCTACCGTGGTGCGCGAGAAAACTGAAACAGGAGTGGCCGCAGAGGGTCAGAATGTCATTACACCTTCTTTTTCAATGATCTACGCAATCAGCGCTGCGCCTAAAATACAGCTGAGGCTGCTCTATAAAAACATCCTTAGGATGCCCACCTTCAACGATTTGTACTACACATTTACAGGAAACACCGACCTGAAACCCGAATACGTATCACAGCTTAATGGCGGCCTCACGTTTTCGCATCACTTAAAAAGTACAGGGCACATTTCATTCGCAACAGATGCATTTTACAACTACGTGAATGATAAGATCGTGGCAGTGCCCACATATCAGCTTTTTGTGTGGAGCATGCGTAACATCGGCTTGGTGAGTATTCGTGGGGTAGAATTTCAAATCAATACGTATATGCCCTTTACCGCCCGCACCATTATCTCATACACAGGTAATTACACCAACCAGCAAGCCACCGACCGCACTCAAAAAGGCACGATCACCTATGGACACCAGGTTCCCTATATTCCTTTCGAAACAGTTGCGGCCACATTGATCCTTCAACACAGGCGGCTCATGTTTACTTATGGCGCCCTGTTCAACGGGTTTCGCTATACGCTGGGGCAAAATATTGCCGATAACAGGCTTCCGGCATGGTGGCA
>JAUXXY010000092.1 GCA_030684735.1 Bacteroidales bacterium
CCCCTGAAATAACCCCCGAGTGCTCCTATAAAAATGCCTGCCAGCAGGGAAATCAATACTGCAATAAGACCTACCGATAGGCTGACCCGGGTGCCGATCATCAGCTGGCTGAGTACATCTCGGCCATAGCGGTCGGAGCCAAGCGGGAAGCGTTTGGTAATAAAATGGGTTTTTGAAACAACCTGTTGTAAGTGGGCGATTGCATAAGTAAAAGAAGTGCCTTCCAATGTGGTGAACCGGGCACTATCGGGGCCGATCACATAAGGCGCGTTGGGTGCTAAGGCAAATACCACATCGGCAAGGCGATAGCGGTGTTCACGTGGATTTTCTGATGGGAAAGGATCAAACTCGGCAAGCACAATTTGATCATTATCAAAACGATAGGCATTGAAGGGTATTAGCTTATAATTACTCCTCTTGCCATAGATCATGGTTTTCATTACTGACTGCGCATGTACGGTTTCATTTTTGCGATACTTGAGCATATAGGCTTTGAATCCCGGTTTTTGGGCGGAAATTTCGATATACTGTTCGTTGGCAAAGGGTGAGTTATCTGGAGAGATCAGGTAGCCAAGGATGGCCACCATCATAGCCAGGGCGATCACAAAAATAGCAGCTAAGGTGAGCTTACTGCGCAACAGCCTACGTAGGGCCGCGACGTTGGGCGACGAAGAGGATGTGTATAGTTTTTTTCGGAACATTCTGATTGCAAAGGTGCTGAAAAATATTAATGCCGGGTCGTTTTCGAAAATTTCGGCTTCGTTGTAATGGCAAAACAAAAAATTTACTATTTTTGTCAGCCTAAATGGTGGGTATAGCTCAGCTGGTTAGAGCATCAGATTGTGGTTCTGAGGGTCGTGGGTTCAAGTCCCATTATCCACCCTAAAAGCCCCGCTTAGTCGGGGTTTTTTATTTTCCGAACTTCAGAAACATGCATTTATCTCACCCGTAGGGTTATAGAAATGTTGTTTCCGTTATACCTTGGTGTCGGTTATTTCCTGATCCAAAAAGAGTGGTTTTCCCTTTTAGGCCCGGACATCAGGGTGAATTCTTAGCCGATCTGCACCTTCAAATGCTTAATGGTGCACAAAGAATTGAATTATCTTATCAAGTGGATTACAACGTGCATTCACGCATAAATTTCAATGCTTGTCCTTTTAATTTCAGCTACAAAAGGATTATTTGAATAAAAATCTGTTTTTGAAATAGGATGCGGTTCAATTCGTGAGTCAACCTGAGATGCGAGCAACATTTTATCCATTTGCGTTGAGTTTTTAGTTCATTGATCCATTTTTCCGTGTATTCTGAAGCACATTATCGTTTGGTTTCATACATGGCTACCATTGTCTCAAAATCATCATCCGAGCTTTCTGTCCAATATTTGATTAATTTTTCGCTATCAATTTCTTTCTGTTTCATAGAGCCAAGGATAAATAAAAAATTCATTGTGCAATCAACGACAAAAGCACCTTCTATACTGATATATTCAAGGAAACCAACTATTTGCACAAAATAACCCCTGCCTATACAAACTTATTGATACAAAAAAAGGCTTTTATAAATAGGTACTCAGATAAGCGCGGAATAACTAAGGTTTATGTTCGCCGCTACCCTATGCCATTTCTTAGCCAATGGGATGATGCTCGTAAAACTTATTGAGGCGGTATTCCAGGTCGGGGAATTGTGAGCGTTTTACCAACGAAACACAAGCTCTGAGGCCCTCAAGTCGTTCGCTACCAGTGATGGCCAATGAAATGGCGCTGATTCCATAGTAGATTAGCTCTTCGATCAACTGTTCACCAGTAAAACCAGGATAGGATATGGTGAAATAAAATCCATCGGCAATGGGAGTGTCTTCATCCATATCATAGACGATCTTAAAGCCATTATCAGTAAAAATTTTCTTCATGATTTTGGCCTTTTTGCCATACTCCCTTACATCCTCAACGAAGTTAAACGTTCCATCATTGGCAGCCCTGAGCATGGCTGCCAAAGCATATTGTGCCGAATGCGAGGTCCCTGAACTGAGTGCATACACGGTTCCGAAAATCATAGCATGGCCAAACACATCGCTGCTGAAGAACCTGAGCAAATCGGGCGCTTTGGTATTGAACAATTTATTTGAAATGACCATCGTGCCGATGCGCTGCCCGGCATAGCTAAAAGCTTTTGAGCTGGAAATCAACAGAACATAGTTGTCAGTATATTTTGCTACTGTTGGTTGGAATGGAGGAATGCCTGGCTGAGAAAAATCTTTGCGGAAATCCATGGCTATGTATGCCAGGTCCTCGATTATCACTACGTTATATTTAGTAGCCAATTCGCCAATGATTTGCAATTCCTTGTCAGTGAAACATATCCATGATGGATTATTAGGATTCGAGTATAAAATGGAGTGGATTCTGCCTTTACTCAAATATGATTCTAATTTAGCACGAAGCTTTACCCCCCTGTATTCGTACACATCAAAGGATTCAAAATTTTGCCCCAACACTTTGTGTTGCTGCTTGTGTACGGGGAAACCGGGGTCAATGAAAAGGGTAGTGTCGCGATCCCTGTACAAACGGGCCAGTGTGAGGAAGCTGGCAAAGCTGGCCTGCATACTTCCAACGGTGGGGATACAACTGCTTGGGTCTACCTCAACATCAAGAAAATTTTTGACAAACCTACTGATTTCGGGTTTGAGTTCCGGTATCCCGTCAATGTCCGGGTAAATGGATGCCACCCCTCTTTCAAGGGCTTCAATTTCACCTTTCACACCCACGGCCGCGGCAGGCAAGCCAGGAACCCCCATCTCCATGCGAACAAAACACTCGCCTGTTGCAGTTTCGATATTATCAACAAGGCGTTTTATTTCACGAATGGAAGCCTTGCCAACACTGGGCAGGTTCATCTCCCTAATTTTCTGGTTTACAATCTCGTAGTTGATGGGTGTGTCTTTCATAATGCGTTTATATTGAAATAGTTAGTTTGTTGTATGCCACGATTGCACAATTTGTAATTCGAAATAAAGAAAAAGTATTGATTAAAAAAAATAAAAAAATGTAAGTAATAACCGAAGGTTTCCAAACTCATCTGCATTTTTTACATTTCCTTTGTTGTCGGGGGTACCATAGGCAGCGGCAGTATATTCAAGCTCGCTGGATACTTGCACTTTGCCCGAAACCCATGACAAAGAAGGTGCGATTCGGTACGCATAGTCAATATCCTTGCCCCGCGAATAATATGTACCTGTATTGTTATGTGTGGTTCCAAGGTTTTTTGCAAAGCCTGTATAAAGGCACACCTTCAGTGTTTTGCCATATCCGATAAAGTTCCAGAAAAACAGGTGGTTAGTAGGGGTATAGGTCTCATATTTGGTCAGTAGATCAACACTTCGAACTGCATAACCACCCAACAACAGATGCTCAGTAAGATTTTGTCCATAGATTGTTTTGCAACTCCATAAAAAGTCGCGGTTTGTATATTTAAAGTAACCCATAAATGCATAGGTGCTTATGGTTTCATTGGTTTTATAATTGTTAGCAGTTGCAAGTCTGGGTTTCAACACCTTGTAGTCTGCGGCTATCCCCCAAATGTATTTGTCATGCTTGTACTGAAGTTGCAGATGGGCATTAGGAATCAAGGTGTTGCGAATGTAAATAGAGCTTGCTCCCAGTGGCCCGTCGTTGGCATTATCGCGTTGCGACAGCAAGGTGAAATTCAGGTTGAAGCGATTGAAGAACTGGGTATAACTAATGAGTGGGTTACGGATAAACGGCTGGAAAGGTGCACCGGTGTTGAGGGAAATAACAGCCGGGAAAACTTCGGGCACAAACATCGGGTGCCAATACTGGCCAAACATTAGCTCAGAATTCGTCCAACGGAGTTTTCCGATGGCATGTCTTAAACGAAACCCATTGATATCGGCATTCGTAACACCCGAAAAATCAGCCTCGATCATACCAGAAGTTTTGGCACCAAAGGCATCCGGCCCTGTGATTACTCCCGTGATCCGGGAGCTGACAGGGCTGTAGTTAAAGGTAGGATGAGCATTGATGTCTTTTCCGTTGGCATCCTGCAACCGGTTAGTTGGCAGAAGAAGGATAATATCTTCGCGGGCACCAACCACCTGACGGCTGTCGTACCAGTAATCACTTTTTACGAAACCTTTGAACTGGATGCCGAATTTCCTGGGTTCACCTTGGTCAGAACCTTGAGCTATGGCTAAGCTTGACAATAGTAGGAGTTGAAGAAAAAATAGGGTTCTCATGTTAGTTTTGATTGAATGAATGTTTCGTTTTGATATCATATTTCTAATTTTTTAAGAGGCTGAACACAGGATTTATTGCCAGCGATGCCAGCATACCAATGGTTCCGGCTTGAGGTGATGGCATTCCGATGAAATAGAGGATGAGGCAGATGGCAAGTCCGCCAATGCCCGACGATAAAGCCCCGAATCGGTTTACCTTTGTTGAAAATAAGCCCCATACAAAAGGCCCAAGGAAGAACGACCCGATGGCGCCCCACGAGATCCCCAGGATGGCGACAATGGAGTCGAGGTTCAAAAAGGCAAGCAGCACCGAGACGAAAACAAATACTGTACTCATCAAACGCATCATCATCGTGAGCCCTTTGTCTGAAATGGTTTTGCTGATAAATCCCATGTAGAAATCTTTTGAGAACGCGGAGCTGGCTATGAGCACCAGGGCTGCCAGTGTTGACATTGAAGCCGAAAGGATAAGCAGCAGGATAAGCACTGATAGTGTTCCTGGAATCACATTGGTGAGCAGTTCGGGCATCAAACGGTCGAAGATGGGCCGACCCTGATGAAAAGCAGCGGGCGTAACTTCCGGGTTCATAAAAACCCGGGTGGTGGCACCTACAAAATAGGCAACACCTCCTATCAATACCGCAAATAGTGT
Source organism: Bacteroidales bacterium (assembly GCA_030684735.1). Classification (GTDB taxonomy): domain Bacteria; phylum Bacteroidota; class Bacteroidia; order Bacteroidales; family JAAYJT01; genus JAAYJT01. The sequence goes on from JAUXXY010000092.1 coordinate 4,905, forward strand.
TGAAGCAATCATACCCGTTCTGATAGCGTTGCGGCCGCGGATGGCATAAAACTTCTGCACCAACTGTGGCATAGCAAAAGGTGCTACACTGGTAAGGAAGACCATCGAAAACAACGGCCACCACCCTGGTGGGCCGATGGCTTTGGTGAGCCCGGGTGTAATTGCCGATAATGACTCAGTTATATTGGATAGCCCTCCACCAACTTTCACAGTGCTGGTAAACAAAACAATAACTCCTGCCACCATAATCATCCCGAAGATCATATCAATCATCGTCATTGATTTGTAGCCTCCGAGTGACAGGTAGAGGGCGGTGATTATACCCATGAAAAGCAATGCATAATGATATCCAACACCAAAATTGGAGGTGAAAAGATACGACAAACCCATAAATACTGCTGCCGAATAAGGCACCATGAAGATAAAGATAACCATGGCCGACAGGAGTTTGAAAAGGCGGCTGTTGTAGCGTTTTTCCAGAAATTCGCTCATGGTGGCAACCCCATATTCGGACGACATCTTTTTTATGCGCCAGCCGAGCAAGGCCCACACGCCCAATACACCCACGAAGGCATTGAAAAAGGCTACCCAGAGGCCTGAAAGGCCAAAGTCCCAACCGATTTTCCCGGCAAAACCAATAAAAAGCACTGCCGAGAAGTAAGCGGTTCCATAGGAGAATGCACTCATCAATGCACCTACATTGCCGCCTCCCAGGAAAAAATCGTTAAATGATCTGGTCTTTCGCAAACCCATCAGGCCGATTACGATGATCATCAGCGCATATAGGGCTACTACAATGATTTTCAAGATCATGGAGGAGGCCGTTAATGATGACTGCATACCCTGTATGTGGTTTGTAATATCCTGAACTTTGGGGTTCAAAAATAAGATTTTCTTAGATGTAAAGCAAACCATAATAGAATGACTTATTGGAATCATCCTGGTTTAAGTGCCTTACAGCTCTCCAATCACCCTGCTGGATCGCTCAAAATCAATGCGTTTGGCAGCATAGCGCAATTCGCTCCACGATACATCGTTACCCAGCACTTCTTTGGCAATACCAAGCGACAGGTCGTCAGCTTCGGCGAAATACCCCATAAGCCATGCAATTTTTTCGGGAGGCATCAGTTTTTCGAGTTCTAGTTCACCGGTTCCCACATAATACGAAAGGTGGCCTTCGATGGTTGAAGGAGCCAATCCGCGTTCATGGGCAACTTCTTCGATGGTTTTTCCTACCTCGAACATCTCGAAGCTCACTTGCTTGCTTTCGGGCTTTTTCTCCTTGCCTAAAATAGGCAGGGGAGAGTCGTCAACCGTACGATTGATGTTTTTTTCGGCAAGGTATTCTGTAATCATCCCGAGGATTTCACTGCCGAATTTTTCCACTTTTATCTTCCCCATGCCTGTGATACCCAGCAGCTCAGTGCGACTCGCAGGAAGACTTTCGGCAATTTCAGTCAATGCCTTCTTTGGAATAATCATGTATACCGGCAAATCGAGCTCTTCGGCAAGTAGATCTCTCCAACTTTTAAGCCTTTTGCGTAATTCCGGGTAGCTTGAAGGTGTTCCACCTGCCTTCGTGATGGTGGCTTTCTTTTTCTGTTTTGGTGTTTCTATCGAGGCCTTGGCGCGGGTTTCAAGATAGGCGGACACAACAAATCCCTGTTGGCAGCGACGCAAGCAAGACTGTTTAACAAGGGCTTCATTATTAAAGCGTTCGAGCAAATCATCCACCGGCCTTTTTGCAGCTTTGTTGTCGCTTTCCACCTCGCGATCAACCGACAACACAATCTCATCAAATTTTTGCGCGAAATAATTACACGCCTTACGGATGCGTATCTGCAATGCTTCATTCATCTCGAGGTCCGGTTCTTCAGAAATCAGATGTTGTACCTCGGGCATAAACTTTTCCACAATCACACTCACTTCGGTCTTGAGCTTGTGGTCCATTGTGGTGAATGTCGCTAGGGCGTTGTGGCTAAAAGCCGTAAGGTTATCACGGAGCAGCTTCAGTAGGTATCCCAACCTTTTGTGGAATAGCGAAAAGTTGAATAACTCTTCAACGAGCGATTTTTGATAGGCATGGCGAGCTTCTACTAACTGTTTTTCATCAGGTGTATTCTGTTCGATGCGTTGAACATAACGGCTTACCGCATAGTCGCTTTTGATTGCCGATGGCTTGATGGCGCTGCTCAACACCATGCCTTCGAGTGTGCGGCAGCGGCTCAGGGCTACATACACCTGCCCGTAGGCAAAGGCTTGGTTTGCATCAATGATGGCTTTGCCAAATGTGAGCCCCTGGCTTTTATGGATGGTAACAGCCCAGGCCAGTTTAAGCGGGTACTGAACAAAAGTACCAATAATGGTTTCTGTAATCTCTTTCGTATTATCGTCGAGCGTGTAGCGGCAGTTGTGCCACGCAAGGGGAGAAACAGCTATAGGGTCATCTCCACCGGGACATAACACAAATATCTTATCGTTCTTAATATCAACGATTTTACCTATTTTCCCGTTATAGAACTCCTTACTTGGCGAAGGGTCGTTCTTGATGAACATCACCTGCGCTTCTATTTTTAGTTTCAACTCTTCATCGGTGGGGAAGGAAAGCTCAGGAAAATCATCCTTGATCACGGCCTTGAATGGATAGATTTTCCCCTTCAGCGCTTCCAGCCTGGCCTGGTTGATTTGTTGTGCTTGGTGGTTGTGGGTTGTAAGGGTGATATATCCCTCATGTGGCTTGAATGTAAAATCTGGTATGTATCTGTTATTCAGTTCTTTAATGGCGTCTGCGTCCAGGTTATTGTTGCGTATTTTGCCAAGTAGATTTATGAAAGTTTCCTCTTGCTGCCGATAGACGTTTGTAAGTTCAATACTTACATAATCTGTTTGCTGCAAAGCCTTACTGCTGAAGAAATACACAGTATCGTAGTAATCTTTAAGCAGACTCCATTCTGCTTCTTTGGCGATGGGAGCCAATTGCTGCAGGTCGCCAATCATTAGCAACTGCACTCCGCCAAAGGGTTTCTCCCTGTTGCGGTATCGCCGGAGCACCATGTCAATAGCATCGAGCAAGTCGGCACGCACCATACTGATTTCGTCAATCACGAGCAAATCGAGGCTTTTGATGATGTTGATCTTTTCGCGCTGAAAACGTTGGTAGCGCGAAGCAGCATGTTTGGCTTCGCCACCTGTGGCGGGCAACCTGGAGGCCAGCTCTTCGGGAATCTGGGGGCCAAATGGCAATTGAAAAAAAGAGTGAATGGTCACTCCTCCGGCGTTGATGGCAGCCACACCCGTTGGCGCAACCACTACCATACGTTTGTGTGTGATGCTTTTCAGGTTTCGCAAAAATGTGGTCTTGCCCGTTCCAGCCTTGCCGGTGAGGAAAAGGTGCTTATTGGTGTACTGAACAAAATCAGCAGCCAGTTTTAGTCGGGGATTTGTATATGAGGTCATGATTTAGCTGTGAAGAGCTGAGGGTGGTGTTGCGATATTTAATATTCTGGTTCAATTCCCAAAATTAACAAAGGAACGGGTGGATTATTTCTTCCGTGTCTTAAAACATTATAAACTTCTCCTTCATAATATGCAACTCCGCTGCTCATTTGTGACTGCATTTTTTTTGTTGGTAACATTTCAACTCCAAGGTTAATCACTCCACCAGAGTAGAAAAGTAGGTGTTTAACAAAGAGATCAAATGCCACAAAAGCATATTTTCCAAATTGAACTTCCACTGCTATCTGGTCTTTCACGAAATCTGTTTGCTTGTATGACGAAATAGGTTCTTTAATACCTTTTGAAATAAGGTACTGTTTCTGCTCCTCGATTGGAAGTGTAATAAGCCCAGGTAGAAGCTTTGGTTCTGTTGTAATGTAATACTGGTATCTGGTTTCGTGCCAACCAATTTTATTAAACTTCTCATTAAACGCTTTATTCAATTCAATTGGGCTATAAAGCATTTTCCCTCTCATAGTTTTTTCTTTACTTTCTTTGGTCATAAACATTGACGCATCAATGCTTTGAATAATATCAAGGATTTCTTTGTAGAGATCATTATGATGAACAATGAGATATTCTTCTCCGTTCAAGTGCGAGTATTTCTGTGCTACTTTCATTTTTGATCACTTTTTTCATTATATTTCCCGTTTACCTTTTCCAATTCAAGTTGTAACCATTCTTTTGGAACTTGAGATACTTTGTCTTTCCCTGAAGGTTTATGAATTTGTTTGTTTATGGGCCTAACTCTTAATTTACCTTCTTTGAGATCGTTAATTCTCTGTTTGGCAATTTTGCAATATTCTGCATCCTTTTCAATGCCAATGGCATTCCGCTTGTTCTTAATTGCCGCTATAATAGTCGAACCTACTCCGGCAAATGGGTCAAGTACCCAACTGTCTTCATTCGTCAAAGCAAGAACACAGCGTTCAACTAGCTCTATTGGAAATTGACATGGATGCTCGGTTTTTTCAGGATGGTTTGACTTTACATTTGGAATATTCCACATTGCAGTTTCCCAGTCATTTGCAATGATGTTCCAAATATCACTCGGATTTTTTCCAAGTGGGTTCCCAGATGGTAATCCTTTTTTCTCACCTTTAAAATGTAATTTGCCTGGATATTTTGCAGGAACTCTGACAGGGTCAAGATTGAAAATATAATCATTGGTTTTACTAAACCAAAGAATCGTTTCATATCTTCCACTAAATCTATTTGATGCGTGAAGCCCATGTCCAAAATACCAAATAATTCGATTACGCAGCTTAAGCCCGCATCTCTTAAAAATCTGATAATAATAAATGTCTAATGGAAAGACTTCACCCTTGTCAACATAGTTGCCAACCTGCCAACACAAATTTCCTTTGTCAGAGAGGGCCCTTACAAGTTGATTGATGATTTCTTCTTGTGTTTCAAGATATTTCTCAATACTTGTCTTTGTTTCATATGATTTTCCAACATTGTAAGGTGGTGAAGTAATAATCAGATCAAATCTACCATCTTCAATGCCAATAAGAACTTTCAGGCTATCTCCATTCACAATTTGATAGTCTATGTCAGGGCTAATAAATTCAAATAGGGGTTCACTAACTTTCATTTTCAACTCGTATTATACAAGCAAATTTAATCATTATCCACCGGTTTCCAACTATAGTTTTTGTGAAGTTATCAACCTTCAATCTGATGTGTCTGTTTACTTTACAATGAACTCTATTATATAGATTGAATTACCTAATAATCATCTTATTACTACCTCTCCCAGCTTCCCAGAAA
>JAUXXY010000093.1 GCA_030684735.1 Bacteroidales bacterium
CGAAGAAGGGAATATCAGCTCCGAAGACCTAAACCTTTTCAGCCTCGTGGATACTGCTGAAGAGGCTGTAGAAGTGATTGAAAATTTCTATGGCACCTATGCATTGAAACCCAACTTCTGACAAATTAACTCAATCAGACACAATCACCTTGCGCCGCAGAACCTGCACAGGTTTGCCCATACTTTCCACTATAACTTTAAAAATATATAAACCTCTTTTCCAAATACTTACGTCAACTATGGCCAATTCATTTGTGACCAACTGGGCGTTGTGAATCAAACGACCAGTTATATCATATACGTTTAATGCGACTGATAAATCTTGATGAAAGCTCTTTATAGCAACTACTAATTGTCCGTTGGCTGGATTCGGGAAAATATGCAGGTAACTTTTGATTTCACCACCGGGTTGATCTACTCCATAGGGCTGTGGTTCAGCACCCCTGAAAAAGACAAGCCCCCCAGCATAATTACCAAGTACCATATCGGGGTAGGTTGCTGTGGTGAGATAAGCCACGGCAGGAGACGTACGAATTCCTTCGTTTATTCCGAGTAATCGCTCCTCAACCAAGGTAAAACTTCCATTGAGGTTGTCTTCGATATTTTTGTAATAAAACACCTTCCCTGATTCCGACCCCACAAACAGTCGCAGGTTACCATCGGTTGCTTTGAAAAAAAATGGTGTGCTATAACCATTATATGATAGCATAGGGTCGGTAACATTCACATTGCCAAGGTTATCAGTAACCTTCACAAAGTTGGACATGGCAGCATTTCCTTGGTTCTCGAAATAGCTGAGTTTGCCATTCACTTGGCCCAGCACCAAGTCAAGCAATCCATCACGATTCAAATCAATTAGCTGTGGTGTGCTGTAAGCACCGACAAGAAGTTTATTGAAGCTTTCATTTTTCAACACGTAGTCCGGCTCGTTTTCACTCTTATTGATGTTTTCGAAAAGAAGCACATTGCCATTTGCATTTCCTACGAGCATTTCAAGTCGGCCGTTGCCATTCAGGTCTCCAAACGTAGCATGTATTCCCTGGAGTCGAAGTGATGACAAGCCGGCAAAATCCCGGTTTATCAATCTGAATTCAGGAGTAGCAGTGGTGCCAACATTCCGGAAGTATGCCAACTTTGAAACATATTTACATTTGAGATTGTAAAAGTTATCATAAAAGCAGGTGTCATTGTAACCATAATTCCCAACGAGCATATCTAATAAACCATCGTTATTGATATCTGCGAAAACTGGCGAGGCGCCCGCACCAAGGTCAATCATTTGATCCTGGAACAACTCGCTAGTAATGAATTCAAAATCAGGATGTTCGTTTGTACCATTGTTTTTATATAACCACATACTGCGGTGATGGAGCGAACGTGTAAGGCTGGGATCGAAAGGAGATACAACCATATCGTTTTTACCATCATTATTGATATCAACATAGCTGGCCACCGGAAATGAAAATAACCGGACAGGCAGGGTGCCGGATGGAAACAAGGTGTCAACGGCAATCATATGCGCCGATTCATTTGTGCCGGCATTCGTCAATAATAGCAATCCGGGATAATCAATATCTCCCAGCACCAGGTCTTTTACACCATCACCGTTCATATCAAGGGTTAAGAGCGTAGAACCGGTGTGCCTCTGATCCGTCCCCCAATCTTTGAGTTCATCGCTAAAATTAACACAAGTATCGAGTGTTATGGAATTTGATTCATCGTTTTCGGCAAACTGCCCCCAACAATAATGAGTTTTGATAAACTTAAGCGAGTCGGAATTGCCAAAAAGTTCGACCGATTGATTTGTGTGCATTTCAACAAAACTTCCCAAACCCCAGAATGTGAGAATATCCAGGTCACCATCACCATCAAGATCGCCAATGGCAGGATAATCAACCGATGTTACGAGTAGGTTGGTTTCACTGCTGCCATAGCGGGATCGTATAAATGGTTTTGTTACCTGAAGAAAATGAGGCACATCCGTCGAAATATTTTTATATACTTTGATGCCACCGGTGGTGTATGTAAAAATATCCTTTTTGCCATCGTTGTCATAATCAAGCAGTTGCATCCAGTTTATTATTACCGGGAAATAGACCTGAAATTCAGGGGCAAATAAATAGGAATTGTATCCCAAAAAGCCAGTATTAAGAAATGTCAGAAGGCGGTTTCCGTGCCTGTCAAAAACCACCAGGTCTTCGATGCCATCTGAGTTAAGATCCATTTTATGAACCTGGCAAGCATTGAGGCCGCCCACCCAGGGCATTGAGAAATGTTGATTATTCAGATCAGAAACCAGGATATTTTGATCGCGATTGAAGCCGAAATCATTCATTGTTTGAGCCAGAATGACCATCGGTGCCACGAAAAAGAGCGAGAGAATAGAGACTATAATGTGTGATGAACGAAGTTGATGCATGAGGCAGCTATGTTGGTAGTCGTAATTAAGAAATTCATTATCAGAATATTGGTCTTGATACTGGAGGTTTATGAGTGCTATAAATTTTCCGGCATGATATAATTGGTATTTATTGCTCGAAATTCTATCTTTGCACGCTCAAAAAACAAAGGTAGTATTTATAGGTATTTTAATTAATCATACACCAAATGCAAAGTAAAGGAGCCATTAAATTCTTCGCTATCGCCCTCGCCTTAGTTTGTTTATTCCAATTGTCGTTCACTTTTGTCACCACCCGTGTTGAACGCAAGGCCAGAGCATATGCCCACAATGAACATGCACACCAGGTTGCTGCCGACAAGGCGGCCGGCGATGAAGTTCTGAAAAGTTATCTCTTCGACTCAATTTCAAAATCCCGCGAAAGATATTATCTCGATTCCATGTCGTCGGAGGTTGTGTATAACATCGGATTTAGGAAATATACATTCCAGGAAACCAAAGAACGTGAAATAAACCTTGGGCTCGACCTCAAGGGCGGGATGAATGTTACACTTGAAGTATCCGTTGTTGACATTGTCAGGGCACTTTCGGGCTACAGCAAAAACACTGCTTTTGTGCAAGCCGTTGATATGGCGCTCCAAAAACAGAAGAAAAGCCAGACAGATTTTATTACTCTGTTTGCTGAGTCGTTTCAAGAGTTGGATCCCAATGCGAGCCTGGCATCAATTTTCATTAACTCACCTGAGTTCAAAGACCGCCTTACCTTCAACTCATCCAACGCTGATGTGATCGGTCTTGTTCGTGCAGAGGCCAACGATGCCATTGACCGCTCTTTCAATATTTTAAGAACCCGTATTGACCGGTTTGGTGTTGCACAACCTAACATACAGAAGCTTCAGGCATCAGGCAGAATTTTGGTTGAGTTGCCCGGTATTAAAGAACCAGAGCGCGTACGCAAACTGTTGCAGGGCAGTGCACGTCTTGAATTCTGGGAAACCTATCAGTTCAGTGAAATTGCCCAATACTTCACCGAAGCTAATAAACGTATTAAGGCCATTGAAGGCCGGGAGAGTATTATTACCGATGAGGCAGCAACTTCTAAAGGTGGCGCCGATACAGTTGTTGAGAAAACACCTGCAGCCCCCGGCAGCGATACTACCACCACTGCCCTCGAAGATTTACTTGCTTCCGACACCACTAAATCACAACCGGATGAGGACAAGTCGCGTGCTGAATGGGCTGAGGAAAACCCGCTGTTTCAAGTTCTTCAACCGGCGTTTTACCAAGGAAAAGACGGCCAGGTCTATCCCAGCGAAGGCGCCACAGTTGGGTATGCCGCCATTAAAGATACCGCCCTTGTGAATACCATG